>JANOBS010000133.1:0-10709 GCA_031411755.1 Luteolibacter sp.
AAGGCCTACGAGGACCTTTACCGTGAGGCCATCCGCCTGATGAACAGCAAGGACCTCAAGGCCTTCGACCTCAGCGAGGAATCCGCCGCCACGCGCAGTCTTTACGGCACCGGACGCTTCGCCCAGGGCTGCATGCTCGCCCGCCGTCTGATCGAGCACGACGTTCGTTTCGTCGAGGTCCAGCTCGGCGGATGGGACACCCACTACGACAATTTCACGGCCATCCAGGGACGCTGCAAGGAGTTCGACCAGGCGTACTCCGCCCTCATCACCGACCTCGAAAAGCGCGGCAAACTCAAGGACACCCTTGTCGTCGTCGCCACTGAATTCGGACGATCCCCCACGATCAATGTCGAGCACAAGAACGGCCGAGACCACCATCCGAACGCCTTCTCCTGCCTCCTCGCCGGCGGCGGCGTGAAGGGCGGCTACAAGCATGGCGAGAGCGATGCCACCGGCAACAAGGTCAAGGACAAGGCCGTCACCGTGCAGGACTTCAACGCCACCATTGCTCAGGCGCTCGGACTGCCATGGGACACGGTGGTCATGTCCCCCTCGTCGCGCCCCTTCAAGATCGCGGACAAGGGCGTGCCAGTCATGGACGTGTTCGCCTAGGCCTCATTTAACGCCTTCATCCACTCCCCGACCTCGCCCTGCAGTCCATGCGCGGCGAGGTTTTTTGCGACCTCTTCACGCGTCGGCTCGACCAGGGATTCCTGCTCGATCTGCTCCTGATCCGACGGCCATTCAGGATTCACCGTCTTTGCCAGCTCCCAGCAGGCCCACGCCCGCGCCGTCCGGAGTTCCGGTTCATGCCCGCTCATCCGCGTCGCCAGATGTTGGAAATGCCGTCTGGGATTTCCGATGAAACCCCTGGCTTCGCCACGCTGGAGAATCCAAACCACCGCACGGTAAGGAATCGGAATTTCCGCCAGCAATGCCGCATCAACATCCGAACCCAGTCTCACTCCAAAAGCCCGATTCAGCATCAACAGCGCCTGAGCGGGCAGGCCTTCCAGCCATCTCGAATGCGCACAACAAAGCGCCAACCGGTAAAATTCCCCACCCCGAGGCCCCTGGCGAAACACACCCAAGGCTGACGCTGGAAAACGCAACCCGCCAATATCAGGCAAATACGGACAAGGCTCGATAGGATCAGGTGAAATGGCGGGCATCCCATGGGCAGTCTCCGCCACACAGGCGACGACCGCAAGGGCGCGGCTAACCCAAATGAACCATGCAGAAAGTCGCAAACCTACCGAAGCCCGCCGGGTTTCTACAAGCCGGAAGCGCCCGCCCGGTTAAGGTTGCAAGACTCACATGAAACCCATTTTCGGAGCCAGCACCTGGCTGTGGACGTCGCCTTTTGACTCCTCACAGACGACACTCATCGAAAGGATCGCCGCCCTTGGATTCGAGGCCATCGAGCTTCCGATCGAGGATCCCGCGCTCATTGATTGCGCTGCATTGGCTCCGGTGATTGCCGACAACGGTTTGAAAGTCCACATCTGCGGAGCCTTCGGACCGGGTCGCGACCTGACCGATCCTGACTCTGCCGTCCGCTCGTCCACCCGTGGCTACCTTTCCTCAATGATGGAAATCGCCGCCGCACTCGGAGCCGATTTCATCGCCGGCCCCATGTATTCACGCGTCGGAAAAGCCCGCCAGCTTTCCGTGGACGATCGGAAGCGCGAGTGGGAGCTCGCCGTATCGGAACTCCACACGGTCGCCAGCGAAGCCGGAAACCGCGGACTCGCCTTGGCCATCGAGCCGATCAACCGCTTCGAGACGGATCTCGTGAACACCGCCGCCGATGCCGTCCGCATGGTCCGCGACATCGATCATCCCGCCGCGAAGATGATGATCGACACCTTCCACATGACCATTGAGGAATCGAACCTCGGCGATGCCATCCGTCATGCAGGCAAGGATCTCATTCACGTCCAGGTCAGCGAAAACCATCGCGGAGTCACCGGTACCGGGCTCACGCCGTGGACGGATTTCAGGGATGCCCTGCGCGATATCCAATACAACGGCTCCATCGTCATCGAGTCCTTCACCCCGGACAACCGCGACCTTGCCGGGGCGGTCTGCATCTGGAAACGCTTCACCGACAACCAGGACGAGTTCGCCTCTCGCGGCCTCGGATTCCTCAAGAATCTCTTCGCCTCTCATCCACCATCTCGAATCCGCAACCCACAATCCGCAATTCTCTCATGAGTGACCTCAACATCGCCATCGTCGGCCTCGGCTTCGGAGCCGAGTTCATCCCCATCTACCAGCGCCTCAAGGGCGTGAACATGTACGCCATTTGCCAGCGGACGCAGTCGAAGCTCGACGAGATTGGCGACAAGTTTGGCATCGCCAAGCGCTACACCTCCTACGAAGACCTGCTGGCTGATCCGGACGTCCACGCCGTCCACATCAACTCGCCGATTCCTGATCACGGCCAGCAGTCGATCAAGGCCCTGAAGGCAGGCAAGCACGTCGCTTGCACCGTGCCGATGGCCACCAGCCTGGAGGAGTGCAAGGAGATCATCGACCTCTGCAAATCGACCGGCCTGAAGTACATGATGATGGAAACCGTGGTCTATGCCCGCGAGTTCCTGTTCATGAAGGAGCTCTATGAGAAGGGCGAACTCGGCAAGGTCCAGTTCCTCCGCGCCACCCACCAGCAGGACATGGAAGGCTGGCCGGGCTACTGGCCGGGCCTGCCGCCGATGTACTACGCCACCCACTGCGTCGGACCAATCCTCGGCCTGATGGGCAGCCAGGCGGAATACGTTTCCTGCTTCGGCTCAGGCACCATCGCCGAGGAAATGCACGCCTGCTACGGCTCGCCCTTCGCCATCGAGACCTGCCACATCAAAATGAAGGACAGCGATGTCGCCGCCCAGGTAGTCCGTTCGCTCTTCGATGTCGCCCGCCAGTATCGCGAGTCGTTCGAGGTTTACGGCACGAAGAAGTCGGTCGAATGGCCGCTCATCGAGCATGACCCGCTCGTCATCCACACCGCCAAGAAGCCGGAGCCGGAAATCCCCGAGGAAGTGAAGTGCCCGGACTTCGCGCACTATCTGCCGGAGGAAATCCAGCTCTTCACCACCGGCGGCGTTTACGGCGGCGAAGGCGGCGAAGAGCACCTCTCCTTCACTCAGGGCGCCGGCCACGGCGGCAGTCATCCACACCTCGTCCATCAGTTCGTGAAAATGCTTCAGACCGGCGTCGACTCCTATCCGAACGCCGTCCAGAGCGCGAACATCACCTGCACCGGCATCCTCGCCCACGAATCCGCCCTCAAGGGTGGCGAGATCGTCCGCCTGCCGGAGTGGACGCTGGGCTGAAGAAAGTTCCAACGGCCAAGTGCCAAGTTCCAACCCTGGACGAGCCTCGTGCTTGTCCGGGGTTTTTCGTACTATCGGATCCGTCTCAATCCGGGTAGTATCCGAATCCGGTATCGGAATAGTACCAGTAGGTGATCCCGGTGTTATTCATGAAGTAATGAAGGCTGAGCTTGCCTTGGTCATTCACTTCGAATCCCGCAAGGTGATCGCGAACCCATTCCCTCTCAAAGATGTAAGCATCAAGGTTCGCGGGGTAGTGCCCGGATTTCGTTTTTTCCACCAGGGTGTAGCGGACAATTCTAATGATTTCTTCATGAATTATCGCCCATTTGCGGATTTGGTAGGCTTGGCAAAGCACAAGAGCGCCACCGCCTGCTAGAATCACCCAAGCAGCAATTCGTCGACGGTATAACCCCAGCAATCCACAAATGGCAGTCAGGAAAACCAGAACGTGGAACAGGCCCTGAACCACTTCCCCTACGGTGTAGAGAACGGTGTAACTTTGAAGCCACAGTGTTCCGATCACGACGATCATGAGAACCAGCAGCATCTGCCATGAAAGATCCGGCTTCGCATGGGGGGTCCGCTCTTCCTCGGTTTTCATATTCTCAACCTAGCGGAAAGCCCGTTTGTGTGAATCGAAATGCACCTTGGCTGTGAAGCTACAAAAATCCGCCGGGGTCACCGGCGGCCTTTGAAAATTGATGGGGCGTTTGCCGGGAGCAATCGTCGAGGTGGCGGCCTGACGACGGGGAAGGAGCTCGTTTCTCCGCCACATGTGGCAAGGGCTGGAAAGCGGAGACGAGTCACAGCAGCCCAGGGTGCGTGACGAAGGTGATGATCCTTATGCTGGTCTCGTGTTCTGAACCTAGACCCTTGGTCGCTACTTCCGCTTCTTCAGAACCTTCGGCGGCGGGACAGGCTTCACCCGCTTTGCGAACTCCGTGGCGGCCCAGCCTTTTGCGAGGATCTTGTTCTTCTGAGGCGCGAGCAGGAGGCGCTTCTGGATGGCGTCTTGCTTGTAGGAAACGAGGGTCTCGGTGGCGGGGAGATAGACCCAGGGATTGTCGGAGGTCTCCACTGCCTTGAAGAGTGGTTCGATGTAGACGTCCTTTGGGCTTTTCGTGGCGATGCCTGTGAGGAAGCTGTAGCGCGTCAGCTCGCACTTCCCGAGTTCATTCGCGATGACGCCATCCACGTAGCTGGGATCCTTCGGCGAAATCAGCGCGAACATCGCGAGCAGCACCTCGTTCGAAACCTCGCGAGAAAGTGAGTCGAGAGCCTGTCGGGTGAGCTTGAGCGCGCGCGTTTCGTCGAGTTTTACGAGTCGCGAGAAGTTCGCCAGATTGATCCGTTGGAGTTCGCCCCAGAAGCGCCACTTCAGTTCGTCGTAAACGGGCTCCTCGATGTCGTTGATGGCGCCGACGATGAAGTCGAGATGGTAGCTCCGCATCGGGATCTCCTGAACGGTTCCATTCAGGACTTTCTCGAAGAGGTCGACGCTGTCCTTGTTCCGGTAAGCGGCGGCCGCCAGGTAGAATTCACGCTGGGTGGTGGACCAGGTGGTCTCGGCCAGCAAGGCCGGGTGGGCGTCCTGCAGCACCTTGAAATACTCCGGCTGTGGATTCTGGGAGATGCAGTGGAAGCATTCGAACGGATGTGTTTTTGCGGACGCGATGATCAGTGGCTTGTCCTCATCCCGCCTGAACTTCGCCACTGCCAGCAGGGCCGATCCATTTCCTGCTGCCGCTAGGGTCCGCAATCTGGGCAAATGTCGTTCGGGAATGTCCGCCCCGCGAAGCAGTAGATCGGTGGCCGCCAACTTGTTCTCGGTGGTCAGCAGATGATCCATCACAGCGGCTTGATGCTCCTCCGAAAGCGAGTCGATCAGGGATTGGTGGTAGAGATCGCCCACCTTCATCCGGTATTGAATGCAGCCGTTCAGATAATCGAAATCCGTCTCGTCGCTGAGCTTTTCCATCAACAGCTCGAAGAAATCCTCCCTGGGAAAACGCTCCTTCAAGGCCATGGCGGCGTAGGCACGCAGGTTGACGTTTTCTTCCCGAGAGGAAGCCAGAAGCTGCTCCCGCGTGGCCTGCTTGGCGACCACGTCAGCGGCTTCGCCCACCGCCCAGTGGGACACGCTTTTGGACTCGCGGAGCGTTTTCAGGGCCTGATCCACCTTGGACTCCTTCGCCTCGGAAATCGTGCAGAGGCAGAGTGCGCCAAGAAGCAGCCAGGGAGATCGCAGGTCGTGGATTCGCATGGAGTGGAAACGCTGTCCGATCCAATTAGCAGATACCGGGTGGATCTGGAGGGATTTTTTCCAAGAGCTGCGAACTGGGCACAAAAAAGCCGCCGGGGTCACCGACGGCTTTTGAAAATTCAATGGGCGTGAGCCGAACTCAGGCGAGCGTGCCTTCCTTCTTCTTCTCTTCGCCTTCCTTGTGCTCCTTGTCCTTCTCGCACTGGCCGCAATGTGCGAGGGTGCCTTCCTTCTTCTTCTCTTCGCCTTCCTTGTGTTCCTTGTCCTTCTCGCACTTGCCGCAATGGGCGAGCGTGCCTTCTTCCTTCTGCTCTTCGCCCTTCTTGCACTTCTTGCAGTCGCCTTCGGCGAGGGTGCCTTCTTCCTTCTTCTCTTCGCCCTTTTTGCACTTCTTGCAATCGCCTTCAGCGAGGGTTCCTTCTTCCTTCTTCTCTTCACCCTTCTTGCACTTCTTGCAATCGCCTTCAGCGAGGGTGCCTTCTTCCTTCTTCTCACCCTTCTTGCACTTTTCGCAGTCGCCTTCAGCGAGCTTTACTTCCTTCTTTTCACAGGCGCAGGGCTCGCACTTGCAGGTCTTGCACTTGCAGGCATCGGAGAGGAGGACGGTGCCTTCTTCTTTTTCCTTTTCACCCTTCTTGCACTTTTCGCACTCGGAGGCGAAGGCAAGGGGACCCGTGATGAAGGCGGCACAAATGGCAGCGAGGAGCAGTTTCATGGAGTTTGTTGGTTGGAGTTTGAGTGGTTTTCTGCAGGAGCAGTTCAGTAGTTAAACTCCGCAGAACCGCATTTTGCTCCGAAAAATAAAAAAAGCTCAAAAAAAATTTGGCCGATTCGGGGGAAATGACGGTTGCAATCGTCTTTCCATTGCCCCCGAGGCCGTGAAAAGTGCCCCCACATGGCCGTCGCACACGCCCACAAGGAGCTTCGTTTCACCCGCGCCGGGCAGGCCGTCGGCTTCTGGGTCGTCGCGGCGGTGCTGGTGATGACGGCTCTGGTTTTCGTGCTGGTCGCGCCCTATCGGGCCGAACACACCGAACTCCCCCACCCTGCCTGGAGCCTTATTCCACTGGGACTCGCTGCTTTCTCGACTCGTCTGGCCATCCGCTGCACCCGCCACGCCTACCTGATCCTGAGCCCGATCGGGGTCGAGGTTTTCCCGCTTTTCCGCCCCGAGTCCGGCATGCAGTTGATTGCCTGGGCGCAGATCGACTCGACCGAGATCGACGACCGACGCCTGACCCTCCATTACAATCCGGAAAAAACCGCCGGGCTGCACCTGTCCCTCCTGCCGATCGCCAAAAACAGCCGCAAACTGCTCGCCACCGCCATCCTCGGCCGCGCTTCCAGCCATCGACAATCCTCCGACTCCACTCTTCACTCCTGAAATGCGCCCGCCTTCCCTTCAAATCCAGTCTGTGGAAAACACCTTCGGCCAGAACGGCTGGCACTGTGAGCTCGTCGAGGGCCGCGATGTCATCCGCGCCGTTTTCGATGCCCACCACACCCGCGTCGAGCTGGTCGTCCAGGCCTACCCGGCGATCAACGGCCTGGCCATCGTCGCCGAGAGTCGCCTTTCCCCCAGCGATGAGCATCTGCGCTATGTGCTGGAACTGTTCGCCCGCGCCAACAAGCAGCTCACGCTTGGCGGGTTTGAGCTCGACATCGACCGTGAGCGGCTCGTTTTCCGCATCACGAATCTCTTCGAGCGCGAAAAATATGACGCCGACATCGTCGTATCCATGGTCCACTGCGCCATTGCCGAACTCGACCGCATCACGCCCTACGCCGCCATCGTTGTCGGCACGGCGGAAGACCTCCTCGACGACCTTGATCTGGAACGTTTGCTGATGCGTGAGGACATCATTCCTCCCGTGCCAGGCGACGAAGACGATTTCTAACTCCACCCTTCCCATCATGCACCGCTCGCTTTTCCTCGCCCTGATCCTTTCCTCCGGCTCCGCCCTCGCTGCCACCACCGCCGGCCACGCGGCCGACCGCTGGGAGCTCGCACTCCAGTCCGGCTACACCTCAGGCATCGGCAACAACACCCCGCTCGATTACGAGATCATCCCGACGCAGCTCGTTCTGCGCAGCCCGATGATGTTCGAGTTCTGGACCGGTGAAAACGGTGCGCGTTTCCTGCTGCGGAACCGCTTCGCGCTCCTCGCCGAGTCAATCGTGAAAGGCCCGGAAAGCTACTACCTCGGGCTCAATGCCGCGCCTTCCCTCGAATACTGGTTCCCTAGCGGAAAGACCTCGGTCTACTTCTCCATCGGCGGCGGCGTGGGCCTGACCGACTCCACCCGCGTCGTCGGCGGCCAGGGCCAGGATTTCACCCTGAACTGGTTCTCGGAGCTCGGCATCCGCCAGGAAATCGCCAAGGACCTCTCGATCATGGGCGGCGCGTATTTCCTCCATCACTCGAATGGCGGACAAACGAGCCCGAACCCGGGGATCGACTCGCTCGGGGTGACCATCGGCCTCGGCTGGCAGTTTTGAAACACGATTGCCGTTTGTCTGGCACGGTCGATGCACCCATGCTGGTCGCATGGCTCTGAAACCTCTCGGAATTTTCGCGCTCGCGCAGACACTCTTGATCGGCCAACTCGCCGCCTACAGCGAGAACGGCCACCGCATCGTCGGGGCTTTGGCAGACAAGCTGATCGAGGGGAAACCCGCCGGGGCCACCGTCAAGGGGCTCCTCGGAGCGGTCACTTTGGAGCGCGCCTCGACCCTCCCCGACGAACTTCGCGGCGAGGACAAGGGCAAAGGCAATTTCAAGCTCCCCGAAAACCCCGCCCTCGAAGCTCAGTTGCTGGCCTTCCGCGATGCCAATCCGCCGGCCGAGGTTGAGGACGAGAACCACATGCCGCCCTCGCATCACTGGTTCCATTACACCGACGTCCCCTTCCAGTCCCCCAGCTACGCCGCCTCGAAGGTCGGCAAGTCCAAGTGGGACATCGTCCAGCTCATCTCCTACTGCGGTCGCGTCCTCGCCGGCACGGAAAAGCCCGACAACGATCGGAAAATCACCCCGGCTGTCGCGGTCGTGCTGCTCTCCCACTACATCGGCGACATCCACCAGCCCCTCCACGTCGGCGCGGCCTTCCTCGATGAAAAGGGCAACCTCTTCGACCCAAACACTCACCCCGAGGCCAAGCCCGCCCGCGGCGGAAACGACATCAATTTCGGAGCGACGAACCTCCACGCCTATTGGGACTTCGACTCGGTGGAATCCGCGCTTTCCTACCAGCGTCGCAGCCAGAACAAGAACAACGACACCCTCACGCCGCGCGATTGGGCGATCCAGCTTGCCGGAAAAGAACCCAAGGCCTGGAAGCCCGACCCCGCGCTGAAGTTCGAGCAGTGGTCGGAAAAATGGGCTGACGAAATCCTCCCGCTCGCCGCCGAGGCCCACACCCGCCTGCGGATCCTGCCTCAGGAGGAATTCGACAACCGCAACGGCAAACCCATCCTCTCCTGGACCGCCATCGAAAAGCCCCATCCCGGCACCTCCAGCTACGCCGTTTTCGCTTCGAAGACCGTCGAGATCGAACTCAATAAGGCCGGCTGGCGTCTCGCCGCCTTCCTCGAAACGACGCTGGCCGGGAAGTAATCAGGAATTAAGAAAAACCACGAAAGGCACGAAAACGCACGAAAGCCGGATTCCGAAGAATCTGATTCGTGACCATTCGTGAAATTCGTGGTCGATCTCTTCTGAACCTCTCCGAACAGGACTTCGCAGAGTCCATTCCGTGCCTTTCGTGGTTCTCTTTCCCACCTGCCCAGTCTCTTCCGGATTCTTGCCTCTGGACTCTTGCGTCTTCAGCCTCTAAGCCCCTCGGCGTCATGAGCGAAGCCGCCCAACAGCCCCAGTCCACTGAAGCCGAACTCATCGCCGTCCGTCGCGAGAAACTCGGAAAGCTCCGTGAACTCGGCGTCGATCCCTTCGGCGCGGCCTTCGAGACCACCCACACCCCGTCCGGTCTTCGCTCCGATTTTTCCGAAGGCCTCGCGGTCAAGGTCGCCGGCCGCATCCACGGCTGGCGCGACATGGGCAAGTCCTGCTTCTTCCACGTCGGCGACATCCACGGCCAGGTCCAAGGCTACATCTCCATCAAGGACCTGCCGGAAAACGAACTCGCGATCTTCAAGTGCCTCGAGCGCGGTGACTGGCTCGGCATCGAGGGAGAAACCTTCCTCACCCGCACCGGCGAGCCGACGATCAAGGTCAGCAAGTTCACCGTCCTCTCCAAGGCCCTCCGCCCGATGCCCGACAAGTGGCACGGCGTCGCCGACCGCGAGATCAAGTACCGCAAGCGCCACCTCGACCTCATGTCGAACGAGGAAAGCGCCGCCATCTTCGTGATCCGCAGCCGCATGGTCGCGGAAATGCGGAACTTCTTCCACCAGCGCGGCTACCTCGAGGTCGAGACCCCGATGCTCCAGGACGTCGCCGGCGGCGCCGCCGCGCGGCCCTTCGAGACCTTCCACAACGCCCTCGGCATGCCGCTCACCTTGCGCATCGCTCCGGAGCTTTTCCTTAAGCGTCTGCTCGTCGGCGGCTTCACCAAGGTCTTCGAACTCAATCGCAACTTCCGCAACGAAGGCATCTCCCGCCGCCACAATCCGGAGTTCACCATGCTGGAGGCCTATCAGGCCTTCGCTGACTTCGAGATCATGGCCGAGCTCGTCGAAAGCCTCGTCTGCCACCTCGCGGAAACCTTCTGCGGCGGCCTGACGATCGACCACAAGGACGAGGAAGGAAACGTCCTCCGCACCATCGACCTCAACCGCCCCTGGAAGCGCGGCGACTACCATGAACTCATCGCCGGAGCTGCCGGAGCTGATTTTTTCGACCTCACCCCCGAAGGCCGCCGCGCCCGCTGCACCGAACTCGGCGTCCAGATTTCCCCGCAGATGGAGGACCACGAGGTCGTCCAGCAGGCCTTCGAAAAGCTCGTCGAGGAAAAGTCCTTCAACCCCTGCTTCGTTACCCGCGTCTCCAGCGCCCTCGTCCCGCTCGCCAAGCTCACGCCTGGCGGCAAGACCGTTGAGGTCTACGAACTCATCATCAACGGCCAGGAAATCTCCCCCGGCTA
>JANOBS010000134.1:0-21640 GCA_031411755.1 Luteolibacter sp.
ACGACCTTGTGGCCGCGCTCAAGAAGGACGCGTGCGAGTTCTCCGCCGATGAAGCCGCCGCCGCCGGCGACGAGGATGCGTTTGCTGGTGCTCATGTTAATTGGATGGTGGTTTGAATGAACGGGTCCGGTTCAGCGGACGGGTGAGAGGGTTTTTCCGGTGGCCGAAGCGAAGGCGTGCTCCTGGCGGGCGAGTTCGAGGTCGGCGTCGGTCATGATGTCGACAAGCTCCTTGAACTTGACCTTCGGCTCCCAACCGAGCTGGCGTTTGGCCTTGGCGGGATCACCGATCAGCAGGTCGACTTCGGCCGGGCGCTCATAGCGGTTGTCGTAGTCGACGTATTTCTCCCAATCGAGATCGAGACGGGCGAAGGTCGCTTGGACGAACTCCTTCACGGAATGCGTCTCGTTGGTGGCGACCACGTAGTCGTCCGGCTGGTCCTGCTGGAGCATCAGCCACATCATCTCGACGTATTCCTTGGCGAAACCCCAATCGCGCTTCGCATCGAGGTTGCCAAGGAACAGCTTGTCCTGAAGTCCCATCTTGATGCGGCCAGCGGCGCGGGTGATCTTGCGGGTCACAAAGGTCTCACCGCGGCGGGGCGACTCGTGGTTGAAGAGGATGCCGTTGCAGCCATGGAGGCCGTAGCCTTCGCGATAGTTCACGGTGAGCCAGTGGGCGTAGACCTTCGCGCAGGCGTAGGGAGAGCGCGGCCAGAATGGGGTCGTCTCGGTCTGTGGGATTTCCTGGACCTTGCCGAACATCTCGGACGACGAGGCCTGGTAGTAGCGAACCTTTTCGATGAGTCCGGTCTGGCGGATGGCCTCCAAAAGCCGCTGGGCACCGAGGCCGGTCACATCACCTGTGTACTCTGGCGCATCATACGAGACGCGGACGTGCGATTGGGCTGCGAGATTGTAGACTTCATCCGGGCGGATCTCATTGAGCAGCTTGGCGAGATTCGTCCCATCGGCCAGATCGCCGTAATGGAGAAGCATCCGCGCGTCGTTGAGGTGCGGATCCTTGTAGATGTGATCGATGCGGTCGGTGTTGAAGGTGGAGGAGCGGCGGATGATGCCGTGGACCTCATAGCCTTTTTCGAGAAGCAGCTCCGCAAGATAGGAGCCGTCCTGACCGGTGATGCCGGTGATCAGTGCGCGTTTCATGGGGGTATCGGGGATTTTGTTAGAGACGGGCTGTTTCTCGATCGAGGCAACTGAGGAAATCCCGGTACGCGCCCGCGAGTCCGGATTTCAGATCGATGCGTGGCGACCAGCCAGTCTGCTGGATGGCAGAAATGTCCATCAGCTTGCGCGGGGTGCCGTCAGGCTTGGTGGGATCGGTGAGGATGCTGCCGGTGAAACCGACGGTTTCAGCAACCAAGGAGGAAAGCTCGTGGATGCTGAGATCCTCACCGGTGCCGACGTTCACCCAGTCGGGCGGCGACTCCAATGAGAGGAGATGGAAACAGGCAGCGGCGAGATCGTCGACATGGAGGAACTCCCGGCGCGGGGTGCCGGTTCCCCAGATCGTCACGCTGGCATCGCCGCGTTCCTTCGCTTCATGGAAGCGGCGGATGAGCGCAGGGATGACGTGGGAGTTTTCCGGATGATAGTTGTCGCCCGGGCCGTAGAGGTTCGTCGGCATGGCGCTGTGATATAGCAGGCCGTGCTGCGCGCGATAATGCTGGCAGAGTTTCAGTCCGGCAATCTTGGCGATGGCATAGGCCTCGTTCGTCGGTTCAAGCGGGCTGGTCAGCAGACAGCTCTCCGGCATCGGCTGCGGTGCCAGCTTCGGGTAGATGCACGAGCTGCCGAGAAAGAGCACGCGCTTCACCTCGGCCCGACGACAGCCTTCGACAAGATTCGAGGCGATGACGAGGTTCTCGTAGATGAAATCCGCCGGGTAGGTGGAGTTCGCATGGATGCCGCCGACTTTTGCGGCGGCGATCACGACGGTGTCGGGACGATGGCCCGCGAGCCAATCGAAGGTCGAGCGCTGGTCGAGCAGATCAAGTTCACTGCGTGTGGCGGTGAGCACGTCGTAGCCGCCCACTTCGGGGGCCAGGCGAACCATGGCGGAACCAACCATGCCGCGATGTCCGGCGATGAAGAGCTTCATGACTGGGCTGTTTTGGATTGGAGAAATTTTTCCCAACGTTTGCCGAACGCAGCCCGAGTGAACTGCTCCTCAAAGCGACGTCGGTTATGCTCACCGAAGGCTCGAAGCCGGTGTGGATCTGAAATCGCCAAGACCAGTGCCTGCTCGAGTTCGGCAGCGTTTCCAGGAGAAACCAACCAGCCGCCCCTACCTTGTTCGATCGCGTCAGCCACTGCGCCAACCCGGGTCGCCACCACCGGAAGCCCGGAAGCCATGGCATCGAGGACCGCAATGGGAAATTGCTCGGTATGTGACGGAAAGCAGAACAGGTCCGCAGACGCGAGTGCAGCCCACTTCCGATCGCCCCAAGCAGGTCCGTGCCATCGGATTCTATCAGCGTGAGGTCCCAGTTCGAACTCCTGCTTCACCTTCGATTCGTCCTCTAGGGACAGCGCGTTTCCGTGAAAGTGGAACTCCACGTGGGGATTCCCTGAGCAGATCGACCGGGCTGCCGCGACGGCCTCGACCCAACCTTTTTCAGAATCCATGGCGGAAAGGTAGGAAACTCGCAGAACCGGGAGTGGAGCGCCCCTTTGGGGACAGGAAGGGGCTTCGATACCGTTTGCCAGACCCGTGCAGAGCCTTTTTGGAAGGAAGCCCGGCCACATTTCAACCAACGCAGGCGAACAGGCCAACCATGAATCCACGCTGCGCATGATCATGGTGATGATTTTTTTCAACCACTTTGGAGCAGATTCAAACTCGATCCGAGCTGGGTCCATGTGCACCCATCCTACCACTTTTGCTCGGGTAAAAGCCCGGAGCGCCCCAATCATCAGAGCATCCTTAAGGAAGGGCCCTCTGAAAAAGGCAGGAGTCACGATCACCACGGAAGCCCCTTTCGACCGCACGAGGCGGACCGAACGAATGAGGTAACTGACGAGCTTGAAAAGCTTTCTGACGGAAAATCTGGTAAGGTCTCCTCGGCTCTCTGCATAGACGGCATTCACATGGTGAAGCTTTATCGTGCTCCAGCCTTTTGACTCCTCGATCAATGCCGCGGCCGCAACCGCCTGGCCATGGATCGGAGGATCGGCATGGGCAACAAGAACCACTTGGGCGGGTGACATGAGATCAGGCAAGAAAGCCCGCGATGGCAGCGACGACCTCCTGACGCTGGGATTCGACCAACTCAGGATAGATCGGGATGCTGAGAACTTCAGTGGCCAGGCGCTCGGAAACCGGACAGGCCTGAATGGCATGCGCAGGCAGTGATTCGAAGCACACCTGGCGATGCAGCGGAACCGGGTAGTAGACCTCGCAGCCGATTCCCTTGTCGATGAGATGCTGCTTCAGTGAGTCACGATTGCCATCACCGATCACACGCAGGGTGAACTGGTTCCAGATGTGGCCGTTGTGCTGGTACGAGACAGGCAGTAGAATGCGGACGCCTTCCTTCTCCAGACGGGCTGCCTGGCCTTCGGGGCAGCAGCAGTCGGACTCACTGGCAATTCCGACTCCAGGCAGCGCGGAAAGCTTTTCCGTGTAGAACGCGGCATTGCGGCGGCGGCCTTCGGTGTATTCCGCATAGTGGCGGAGCTTCACGCGAAGCAGGGCGCACTGCAGCGCGTCCATGCGGAAATTCGCGCCGACGAAGGAATGGTAATACTTCGGATGCATCCCGTGGTTGCGGAGCTGCTTGAGCTGCTCCGCGCGGGCGTCGTCGTTGGTGGTGATCAGGCCGCCATCCCCGAAGCCGCCGAGGTTCTTCGACGGGAAAAAACTATAGCAGCCGTAGTCACCGATCGTACCGCAGCCGACGCCCTTGTAGGTCGCGCCGATCGCTTGGGCGGCGTCCTCGATCACGACGAGTCCATGCTGTTTTGCGAAAGCCATCACCTCATCCATCGCGGCGGACTGGCCAAAAAGATGAACCGGGACGATCGCCTTGGTTTTCGACGTGAGACGCTCCGCAGCGGAGTCGAGGTCGATGTTGAAACAGACCGGGCAGACGTCACAGAACACTGGAGTCGCCCCGGTGCGGGCGATGCACCCGGCCGTGGCGAAGAACGTGAACGCCGGGCAAAGCACTTCATCGCCCGGCCCGAGGTTCAGGGCCATGAAGGCCGCGAGCAGGGCATCGGTGCCGGACGACATCGAGATCGCATGCTTCGCCCCCACAAGGGCGGCACACTCGGCCTCGAAGGCATCGACTTCATCTCCAAGAATGAATCGACCGGTGTGGAGCACGCGTTCAAAGACCTCTTTCAGCTCGGCTTCGAGCGGAAGATTCTGCGCGTTGACGTCAAGAAGTGGGACGGGCATGGGAAGAGTTTTTTAAGAGTCGAAGGTCTGAAAGTCGAAGGTCGAAGGTCTGTGACTTTTAGACTTTCGACTTTCAGACCTTGAGACGGCCGTCAGGCCTTCAAGACTTGGCCTTCGCGGGTGGCGATGGCGGCCATGGCGTTTCGAGTGTCGATGATCAGATCGGCGGAGGCAGCCAGCTCGGTGAGGTTGAAGGCGGCGTGATGGGTGGAGATCACGATGCAGTCATACGAGGAAAGGATTTCCGGCGACCAGACGACGGATTCCTTCCCGGCCCAGGCCATGTGCTCACGGGTCGGACCAACGACGGCGATGTGCGGATCGTGGAAATCGACCTGCGCGCCGAGAGATTTGAAACGGTCGAGCAATTCAAAGGTCGGCGACTCGCGCATGTCATCGACGTTGGCCTTGTAGGCGAGCCCGAGGATCAGCACACGGCTGCCGTTGACGGCCTTGCCCTTGGTATTGAGCGCCTCCATGGTACGATTGACCACGTACTTCGGCATCGAGCGGTTGATCTCGCCGGCCAGCTCGATGAAGCGGGTGTGGACGCCGTACTCGCGGGCTTTCCAGGTGAGGTAAAAGGGATCGATCGGAATGCAGTGACCTCCGAGGCCGGGTCCTGGGTAAAACGGGGTGAATCCGAAGGGCTTTGTCGACGCAGCGCGGATGACCTCCCAGATATCGATGTCCATCGCATCGGCGGCGATCTTGAGCTCGTTGACGAGTCCGATGTTCACCGCGCGGAAAATGTTCTCCAAGAGCTTTGTCAACTCGGCAACCTTGCACGAACTCACCGGCACGACCTGTTCGAATACCGCGCCGTAGAGGGCGACACCGACTTCCAGGCAGGCAGGCGTGATGCCGCCGACGACCTTCGGGATGTTTGTTGCGGAAAACTTTGGATTGCCTGGATCCTCGCGCTCCGGGGAATAGACGACGTAAACCGTTTCACCGGCCTTGTAGCCAGCAGCTTCCACCCGGCTCAGAAGTTCCTCGTCGGTGGTGCCGGGATAGGTGGTGCTTTCCAGGCTGATCACCTGGCCCGCCTTCATGTGCGGAACCACGGACTCGATCGTGTCGACGACGTAGCTGAGGTCCGGTTCGAAATGGTGGTCGAGCGGCGTCGGCACACAAAGGATGACGGCATCGCATTCGGAAACGCGGGCGAAATCGGTGGTCGCGTCGAGGGTTCCGGCCGCGAGCGAGTCGGCGATGTGTTCGGACGGGATGTGCTTGATGTAGCTGCGTCCGGCGTGGATGGCGTCAGACTTCGCGGTGTCGATGTCGAACCCGACCGCGCGAATGCCGGCGCGGGCATAGGCCAGCACGAGTGGCAGACCGACGTAGCCGAGACCGACGACACCGATGACGGCGCTGCGATCCTTGAGTTTTTCCTGGAGAGTCATGCGTGGGCGGGAGCGCCGTAGCGCTCGATCAATTTCGCGGCTTCAGTCAGGGCCATGCCGGTGACCTGGTCCATGTTGTAGTAACGGTAGGAGGCGAGTCGACCAATGAACGAGACGTTTTCCTCCTTCTCTGCCAGCTCGGCGTAGCGCCGGTAAGCGGCCTTCGCGTCGTCGGCTGGGATCGGGTAGAAGGCTTCCTTGCCGGGTTCCCAGGCTTCGGGAAATTCACGGACGATCGTGGTATTCTCGATCTGCTGCCCGGTGGCGTGCTTCATTTCCACGATGCGCGTGAACGGCACGTCGTTGTCCGGATAGTTTACCTGCATCTCTGGCTGCCAGTGACCTTTCTTCCCGGAAATGGACTCCCGTTCGACGAGTTGATCCGCGTTGAAGCTCTCATGCTCGAAGCGCAGCGAGCGATAAGGCAGCGGGCCGAAACAACGACCGTAGTATTCATCGATGGGACCCGTGAAGACCAGGTGACGATGGTTCCAGCGTGTTTTTGCCTCTTCGAAATCCACACCCAAATGGAGTTCCACTTCCGGTGAAGCATCGAGCATTCTCTGGAACATCGCGCTGTATCCATCGCGCGGCAGGGCTTGAAATTCCTCGCGAAGATAGTGCCGGTCGCGGTTGGTGCGAATTGGAATGCGCCCACACACCGACGGATCGAGATCACGCGGATGGCGCTGCCAATGCTTCAGCGTGTAGCCTTCGAAAAACCGCTCGTAGAGTTCGCGACCGACTTGGGAAACGATGACCTCCTCCGAGTTTTCCGGGAAATCGACAGGCTCGCGCTTCTCTTCGAGCCAGGCCTCGAATTCCTCCGTCGTCGAGGAGCGGCCGATGAGTTCCTCAAAGGTGTCCAGATTGATCGGAAATGTCCAATATCGCCCGCCTGAGTAGCTCTTGACCTTGTACTCGACCGGACTCCAATCGGTGAAGTGCGTCAAATAGTCGACGATGCGCGTTGAATTCGTCCGGAAGTAATGCGGGCCATAAGGATGGATCAGCACCCCGGCCTCGTCGTAGTAGTCATAGGCGTTTCCGCCGAAATGCGGTCGCTTGTCGACGACGACACATTTCCAACCGGCGTTGGACAGTTGCTCCGCGATCACCAGACCGGAAAAGCCGGCTCCAATGATCAGGAAGTCGATGGGATCCTGGCTTTGCATCAAATCGAGGCAGGGGCGACCACGCTTCGGAAATACTCGATCGTCTGGACGATCCCTTTGTCGAAGGGCACCACCGGCTGCCAATCCAACAAGGCCTTGGCTCGGGTAATGTCCGGCTTGCGGACCTTCGGGTCATCCGGTGGCAGCGGTTGCTCCACGACATTGAGCTCAACCCCGAAGTGCCGCGCGATCTCCTCCGCGAACTGGCGGATCGTCATTTCGTGAGGATTCCCGCAGTTCACCGGCTCGTGGGTTTCCGCACGCGCGAGGCGCCAGATGCCTTCGACCAGATCCGAGACATAACAGAACGAACGCGTCTGCGAACCATCGCCGAACAGGGTCATCGGCTCGCCGCGCAGGGCCTGGCCAATGAACGCAGGCACCACGCGACCGTCATCGAGTCGCATGCGCGGGCCGTAGGTGTTGAAAATGCGGACGATCTTCGTGTCGAGGCCGTGAGCGCGATGATAGGCCATGGTCGCCGCCTCGCCGTAGCGCTTCGCTTCGTCGTAACAACTGCGCACGCCGATCGGGTTCACATTTCCCCAGTAAGTCTCGGGCTGCGGGTGGATTTCGGGATCGCCATAGACCTCGGACGTCGAGGCCACGAGATAGGTTGCGCCTTTCGCCAGCGCCAGATCGAGGGCGTTGTGGGAGGCGTAGGAGCCTGCCTTCAGCGTCTCGATCGGGATCTTCACGTAGTCGATCGGGCTGGCGGGCGAGGCCATGTGAAACACGAAGTCTACCGGACCCTCGATGTCATAGGGCACGGAAACGTCCTGCTCGATGAAGCGAAAGCCAGGATGATTCTCCAGGTGTTCGATGTTCCGGCGATGTCCGGTCACGAAATTATCGAGAGCGATCACCTTCAGCCCATCTTTCAAAAGGAGCTCGATGAGGTGCGAGGGCACGAATCCCGCGCCTCCCGTCACGATAGCGGTTTTGCCTTGTTGGGCGGATACTGGTTTTACGCTCATGGGTCGGGGAAAGGTCTAAGGACGCTGCCGCCCTTGGTCGATCCTTCGCAGCGCGAAGAAAACCACGGGGGCTTGGGTCTTAAAAATGGGGTCAAAACCAAGCAACAAGCGGTTTCGACAGACCTATGGACCGCAATTTGCGGGTTTGTTCAACCAAAAATGAACAATCCAGACCCGCGCGATCACGGCAGGTCATTTCCTACGGTCAGGGCAACGGACGGCGCGGTAGAAGAATCGAAAACAGATCCAGATCGATCGCATTCTGCTGGCCCAGAAATTCGAGCAAGACCTTCACCCGCTCGGCCGCCGGAGCCACTGCAACCACCTGACCCCGCATGCCTTGGAAAGGACCGACTGCCACCTCGACCTCCTCGCCGACGTCGATCACCGTGTTCAGGGTCAGCACGTCGCCCTCGGCCTTTTCCCGCTGGAGGATCTCGTCGCGCAGCATCGTGACGAATTCGTCAGGCACCGGCGGGATCTTGTCGCCGAAGCGCACCAGCCCGCGCACGCCCTGACAGAACATGATCGCCCGCTCCTGGGTTTGCAGGTCGAACTTTGCCATCAGGTAGCCGGGAAACATCGGCTCGACCCACCAGATTTTTCCGCGCCGGGTAGCCTTCCGATACCTCAGACGCGGGCAAAACACCTCCACGCCCTCCAGTTCCCGCAAATGCCCGGCCGCGATGTGCTCGCGCTTCGTCTGCGCCTTCACGCAGTACCAGGCACTGTCCGGCGCGCCACTCATTCGCCGAGAATGCGTTGCAACAGCGGCAGCACCTGGCCACCACGGCGCGTCCAGTTGTCGATGCGCTCCACCCGTTCCTGGAAAAACGCCCGGCGCTCCGGATCCGGCTCCTCACGCGCGGCCTCCGCCAGCTTGCTGATCTTCTTCTTCCCGCTCTCGATATGCGGCCGCACCTGCTCGCGAATGAACCCGCCGACCAGCCGCTTCAGTTCCACCGCAGGCTCGAAATAGGTCCGTCGCTCGCCATTTCCCTCCACTTCACGGACCGCGCCCAGGCCCTTCAAGGCTCGCAGACCCTGACTGGCCGAGCCCTTGCTGATGCCCAGCTTTTCCACCAGGTCATCCAGCGCGAGAGGCGTTGGCGAAATGAACAGCACGCCGTAAATTTCTCCGATCGACCGAGGTAGACCCAGGACCTTCACCCCGTCCACAAACACGTCCACGATCTGACGCTCCAGTCCTTCCAAGGAACTCGATGTCTCGTTTTCTCGCTCAGGCAGCGTCGACATGATGCTGCCCATAGCGTTTCGATACCGTTTGTTCAAACTTTTTTGAACAAACGGCCCACCCTTGCGTTCCCGACGCTCCCGGTTTCTGGTCGGTCCTCATGGAACTCGACTTCACCGGTGCCCTCGAGGACCGCGCTTACCCCATCCTCGCCTCCTTGGTCTGCCCTCGCCCCATCGCCTGGGTCACCACGCTCAATCCCGACGGCTCGGTCAACGTCGCGCCCTTTTCCTTTTTCAACCTTGTCGGCACCGAACCCCCGCTGCTCATGTTCTGCCCCGGCGATCGCAATGACGGCACACCGAAAGACTCCGCCCGTAACGCCCGCGACCGTGGTGAATTCGTCGTGAATCTCGTCGATCCGCCCCTCGCCGACGTCATGAACCAGACCTCCGCGGCCCTGCCACCCGGAGAAAGCGAGGCCCTGCGGGAAAACCTCGCCCTTCTTCCGTCCTCCACCCTCGCCACGCCCCGGATCGCCGGATCTCCAGCCTCGTTCGAATGCACCGTCCACTCGATCCAACTCATCGGCCAGAACCGCCTGATTCTCGGACTCATCCAGCGCACCCACGTCCGCGACGACCTCTATGATCCGGAAACCGCCCGCATCCGCACCGATCTCTACCACCCGGTCGGCCGCATGGCTTCGCCGAATTGGTACTGCCACACCGCCGACCAGTTTGAAATGATCCGGCCTGCCTGATGCAGTCCCTCCTTCCCAACGGCCGACCCGCCCTCGTCCTCGCCCCGATGCAGGACGTGACCGACCTGCCGTTCATGCGCGTGATCACCCGCCGCGGCGGTCCGGACTGGTTCGTGACCGAGTATTTCCGCGTCCATCCGGATTCGAAGATCGAGCCCTACATCCTCCGCTCCATCCGGGAAAACGAGACCGGCCGCCCGGTGTTCGCGCAGATGATCGGCCACGACATCCCCTCACTTGTTAGAACGGCCAAGGATCTGCTCCGACACGACGTCGCCGGCATCGACCTCAACCTCGGCTGCCCCGCACCCGTCGTCTGCAAGAAGGACGCCGGCGGCGGCCTGCTGCGGAATCCGGATCGCATCGATGAAATCCTCGGTGCCCTGCGCGACGCCATTCCAGGCCGCTTCACCGTGAAGACCCGCGTTGGCTATCACGAGGCCGACGAGTTTCCCCGGCTGCTGGAAATTTTCCGCAAGCACGCCATCGACTCGCTCGCCATCCACGGTCGCACCGTGGCTGAGCGCTACCAATCGCCCGTCCATCCCGACTGCGTGAAGCTCGCCGTCGAGACGCTTTCCTGCCCGGTCATCGCCAATGGCAATGTCGTCGATGTCCCCACCGGCCTCGGCTACCTCGCGCGCTCGAATGCCGCCGGACTGATGATTGGGCGCGGCGCGATCCGGAATCCATGGCTCTTCGACCAGTTCCGCGCCGCATTCTCCGGAACCACTCCGCCGGTGCCGAGCCATCGCGATCTGCTCGACTACGTCAACGAACTCCACGACGAACTCGCCCGCGAGACCAAGCGTTTCGACCCGAACGCCCACATCCAGCGGATGAAGAAGACGATGGTCTACATCACACAGGGCATCGACGAGAACTTCAGCCACCGCATCCTCCGCGCCCGCACCCCGGAGGAGTTCCACTCCGCCTGTCAGCACCACCTCGCCAACGACGAGTTGCTTCTGCCCACACCACCGGAGAATTCCCGACTTTTCTGCGGGTTCAGTGAGCTGGCGGGATAACCTCATCCCGCGACTTGTGCGGTTTCGCTGGCTTCGCCCTCCCCGCGTCGGATAGTGCTCCATTCCATGATCAAGCAGCGTGTGATTTCCGCCATCGTTGTGGCCTTGTGCCAGACTCTCACCTCCGTGGCGCAGGAGGCGGAGGCCCCCATCCGGCTGCCCTTGAGGGTGCATCTGGTCACCGGTGTCGAGATGGTGCGTGAGGCGGCAGTTCCTGGAGCGGATCCGGCGCGGACCGTCATGAACATGCCGGTCAAGAAGGAGGATGTGCAGGCCATGGTGAACCAGGTGAATGAGATCTGGGCACCCGCAAAGATCCATTGGGAAACTGATCCCGCCAAAGGAGGCGGGGGCATCGTCAGTGAACAGGCCGGTGGTGGAAAAATCTCCAAGGAAAAGCTTCATGAGCTCGCGGCAAGCGTGGTCGCCAGGAATCGCGAGGAGCAGGGGGATTGGATGACCAAGGTCTTTCCCGCGCTGGCCGATCCCGCGCACAACGAGACGCTGTCTGCGGATGGGACCAAGGCCGCCTTTTACCATCTCTATCTCTTTCCCTATGTCGGCCAGACGCTTCAGGGAACGGCCCGGCTTTCGGGCACCTTCGCGGTGGTCGGTGCCTACTCGGACAAGAGTCCCAACAAGACCGGATTTCCCAAGCTGCGTCCCTTTGTGGTTCCGGTAAAACCCGGAGCCGCCCTGACGGCTCAGAGTTTCCCAGCGGACGGCGCCTTGTCCGCTACGATCGCTCACGAGCTGGGGCACAACCTAGGCTTGACCCATTCGGACGAAGGCATGCCGGACAATCTGATGAAAGGGCACGTGAAGCTCCGATTGTCACCGTATCAGATCGCGGCGGCCCGGAAACAGGCCCTCGTGGGGCCTCAATCTCCCTGATGTTGAAGGTAGCGCGGCCTGAAACAGGCATCTGCCGGGGCGTAAGAAAAGTTTCCTGCCGACAGTAATCACGTGCCCGCGGATCGAGCCGTGATCAAATTCCTGACACGATTCCACCCACCACGAAGCGCATGATCGGAAACAAGAGCATCAAACTCATCGGCCTGCTGGCCACACTCGCGGCCACCTCATCCATCGCCACGGCAGCTCCAAAAAAGGGCGAACCGACGGTCCAACTCAACGGTTCGGGCAAGCAGCTTGAGGCCAGGTATGCCGCAACGCTCGCGACCCTGAAGACGGAGATTGCAAAGGCCTTGCCGGTCGTACCGGAGCAAAAGAAGGCCGCGCTCAAGCAAGCTCAGGACGAGCTGAAAAAGGCCGGGGCAAATGCGACCTCCACACAAGAACCCATGGCCAAGGTCAGGGAAGGCGAAGCCTTGGTGGGCCACGCGAAGAACAAGTGGATCAAGGAGGCCGACAAGGGCATCGCCGATGCTGAAGCGGCGCTGAAGAAGGCCACCACCGACGCCCAGCGCGATGCAGCCAAGAAGGATTTGGCCAAGTGGCAGGCCAACAAGGCGGACGGAATCAAGGCACTCGCCGAACGCCAGGCTGCGCTCGACAAGGCGAAAGCCGATGTCGCAAAGAGCGGACAGGCCAACGAAGCGGCCCAAGCATCCCTGAGCAAGGCGCGCGCCAATGAACTCGCCGCCGTCAATGCCGTCCTCGCAGCCTCCAGCCCCTTCCTTTCGAGCGACAAGCTGGATGCCAAACTCGTCAAGGCCGCAGTCCTGGCCGAGGCCACGCCTCAAGGATTGGCGGAATTTGCCCAGAAGGACAAGCAGGCTGAATCGCTCGTCGAGAAGCTGCTGGCCGATGACAAACTGATGAAGGAGATGCTCGTCGCCGGAGGAGCAAACGGCGGCAAGTATGGTCAGGCGATGGAGATTTACACGGCGATCCAACAGGCCAGCCCGAAAGCCAGGGAAGGCGTCCTGCAGCGGCTCGCTCTGGCCACCGGCCTTGAGCTTGCCGTGCCGATCAGGCAGTCAAACGCTTCCGATGACTCCAAGGCCCCAGCCTTTGTGGATCCGCTCAAACGCTACCAGCACTATGAAAAGGCCTTCCTGGCCGGTGAGTTGGATCCAGCGTTCAAGGGCTTCAATACCTGGGAATACCGGATGGTCCTGGACTGCGACGCCCCCGATGAAATTCTGGCTTGGGGACGCGAAATGCTGAAAACCTACCGGCCCGACCACGTCATGACTCCCGACTACGGCTGGCGCTATTCCGCTGCGGTCAGAACCGAGGTCCAATATGGTTCGCAGAACGTCGGAAATGATCTTCCCTCCCTGAATGAGTATCAGAACATCCCCAAAAACGGCGGCGTCTGCGGTCGACGGGCCTTCTTTGGCCGGTTTATGTTGCGCGCTTTCGGCATGCCGGTCTGGGGAGTGACCCAGCCCAAACACGCCGCGCTCAGTCACTGGACGCCGAAGGGCTGGGTGATCAATCTCGGGGCTGGATTCAATGCCAGTTGGTGGGACAAGGATGATGCTCCGCGCAGCGGTTCGGACTTCCTGCTGGAAGCACAGGCAAGGGAGCATGCCCAGGATTTCTTCAAAGTACTACGGGCGCAGTGGGTCAGCCGCATCCTTGGCGAGCAGGCCTACAATGACCGCAAGCAGATCGCGGGAGACTTCTGGAGCAGCACGGCCCACTATCAGTCAGTGAGCCTCGCGTCCCAGGCCGTTGAGCTGGGACCACTCGGTCAGGAACTGGGCGAGGCCAACGAGTCAAAGGAAAAGCAGAACAAGGATCAGGTCCCGGTCGTCGCAGCGGACCAGCAGGTGACATTGAATCCGGATGGCTCCATCACCATTCCAGCCGTGGCTCACGGCAAGGCGACGGGCTCCAAGGCGGCCATGAAAAGCTTCTCTGGCGGCATGCAGATGTTTTGCAGCGGTGGTTTCAAAACCCAATATGCGGTCCAGGCTCCGCAGTCTGGCAAGTATCTGCTGACCGCGCGCGTGGCGACCTTGCAGGAGGGACAGAAGTTCGTGCTCTCGGCCAACGATGCCAAGTCTCCCGTCGAGATCGCCGTGCCTTACACCATCGGCCTGTGGCAGCAGACTCCACCGGTCGAAATCTCCCTGAACAAGGGCGGGAATGTCCTCAACTTCGAGCTCCCCGCGGGTATCCGCGGAGCGACGATCAAGGAGCTCACTCTCAAGCCTTCGAAGTAAACCCCTCTCATACCCCTAGGAAATCTGTCCACTGAAACCATGAAACTCGATAAAACCAAATCCCTCGCCACCCTGTGCGGCCTCGGCCTGCTGATGACATCCTCGCTCCAGGCCGAACTCCCGAAGCCTGACGACAAGCCCGCAGACATGACAAAGCCCGTGAAGGTCTTCCTCATCATGGGCCAGTCCAATGCGGTTGGCTTGGGAAGCGTCACCGGCGACAAGCCGGGAACCCTGGAAACCGCAGTCAAGACCGAGAAGCTCTATCCGTTCCTCATCGATGACGCCGGCAACTGGACCGAACGCAAGGACGTCCGCAGCGTGCAGGTCATGGTCGGAAAGGGCGGCATGCAGCTCTCCCACAACGAATTCCTCACCGTCAAGGGCAACACCATGGGCGTGGAATACGGCGTCGGCCACCCGCTTGGAAACGCCATCAACGAACCCGTCATGATCCTCAAGAGCTGCATCGGCAACCGCTCGCTCGGCTGGGATCTGCTTCCTCCGGGCAGCAAGGGCTATGATTTCGTAAGCAAGGACAAGACCGGCAAGGAAGTCACTTACACCTATGCTGGCTACAAGGAATCCCCAATGAAATGGGAAAAGGGCACTGAACCCGTCAAAATCGAGTGGTATGCCGGCAAGCAGTGGGATGACGACATCGCCAACGCCAAGAAGGTCCTCTCCGAGCTCGGCACCTATTACCCCGGCGCGACGAAGTACGAAGTCGCCGGAATCTTCTGGTGGCAGGGCGAGAAGGATTGCGGCGACGAAGCCCACTCCGCCCACTATGAGGAGAACCTCGTCAACCTGATCAAGGCGCTGCGCAGGGAATTCGACGCGCCGAAGGCCCCCTTCGTCATGGCGACCCTCGGCGAGGCCACCAAAGGCATGGCCGGCAACACCGGCAAGGTGCTTGAGGCCATGATGAACGTGGACGGCAGCAGCGGCAAGTATCCCGAATTCAAGGGCAACGTCGCCACCGTTTACACCCACGACATGGCCCGCGGCGGCAGCGGCAACGGCCATTACGGCAAGGACAGCCGGGTCTACATGGACGTCGGACTCGCCTTGGGCGATGCCATGAACACCCTGCTCAAGGGCAAGTAATCGCTCCTCCTGAACAACCTCAAAAGGTCCATGAGCACTCGGTTTGCCCATGGACCTTTTCGCTTCTTGCGGGAAAGCTTGAATGCACTAGCCTAGGTCGTTCTTCATTCAACCATGAGCCTTCCCGCCAATCTCGTCACCATTCATCCGTATTTCAAGGCACACCCCGGCAAGGAGGGACTGGTGCAGGGCGTGCTCGACAAATTCGTCGCCACCACCACCGGCGAACCGAAGTGCCTGTTTTATGAGTTCACCGTGCTGGGCGACGAGGTCTTCTGTCGCGAGGGCTACGAAGGCGCGGCCGGCGTGCTTCACCACCTGGAGAACGTCGGCGCGGTCCTCGGGGAAATGCTTGAGATTTCCGATCTCACCCGCCTGGAATTCCACGGACCAGCCGAGGAGATCGACCAACTGCGTGGCCCGCTTGGCCACTTGAATCCCGCCTGGTTCGTTCTGCGCTGCGGCGTCACCCGCTGATCACGCGCCCCAGGTCCAGCGCTCCGCCCACCAGCGCTATCCGGCACCGTCCGGAATGATGCGCCCGAGCCCCGGCCATGGCAGGTGAAAGCCCATGCACCGCGTGTTTTTCGCGGCGGCCTCGGCCCAATATTTCTTCCGCGTGACCACCGACTGCGCCGGGTCGTGATCGAAGGCGATCATTTCCAACGGTCTTCGTAATTCTACGTGATCGCGTCATGGCATGGCGGCCGAATTTGCGTATAACTACCCACGTCAAGGCGACGCTCTCCGGAGCCCGCAGCGACACTTCTCCCCCAGAGAAGGTTCTCCCCCCGAACAACCGGTCGGTGGATGTCGTGGGTCCCCCCTTTCGACATCCGCCGATCCTTTTTGGAGCAGATTGGATCTGTGCCGAAACCCTTGGAACGAAGCTCCCAGCGACAAGGCGGGATTGACAAGGCGGAAAAAGGACATGCGTAATGATTAAATCCTTGGGCGGAATTGCGAGCCGCCCAGCGATGTCATTCCCCTGAAAACCCATGGAATTCCTTTGTCCCAGTTGTCAGATGCAATTGAAGGCCGAGCCCGAGCTGGCTGGCCAGGTCGTCCGCTGCCCGAGTTGCAACTCCCGCCTCCAGATCCCGGCGAACATGCCGGATTCCACCCTGACCAAGCCAGGTGCCATCAACCGCACCACCGCACGGCACGGTTGGAAGGAAACCGATCCGACCAATCCGAACATGTTCGTCAGTCTCGGGATCGGAGTGACGCTGCTCGCGGTGTGGTACTTGATCCTGCTGCCCTTCAAGCCGGCCCCGGACAAGGTCAACTCCGCCTACTCCACCATGGAGTTCGTGGCCTCCCTGTTCTACAAGCACCTCCTGGTCAGCATGCTGAACACCTTGTTCTTCTCCTGGTCGATCTCGATCCTTTACCTGAAATTCCAGAAGCTCCGCCACCAGAAGGCCGCCCTGCTGCTCGACGTGCTGCCGATGCGCTTGGGCAAGGAAATCAATGTCAGCAACGTCGGCCAGTTCATCGATCACGTTTACGCCCTGCCACGCAAGCTGCGTGACAGCCTGATGGTCAACCGCATCCGCAAGGCGCTGGAGCTCTTCGAAATCCGCCAGTCGGCCTCGGACGTCCGGGAAATGATGTCGAGCCAGTCCGACATCGACAGCGCCCGCATCGGTGGCAGCTACACCCTCACCCGCGCCTTCCTCTGGGCGATCCCGCTGCTCGGCTTCATCGGCACCGTCATCGGCCTCTCGCAAGCCATCGGCGGCATGAGTTTCGCCAATGTCGAGGACGTCGGCAAGATCGTCTCCTCGATCAACAACGTCACCAGTGGCCTCGGCACCGCCTTCGATGCCACCCTGCTCGGCCTGGTCCTGGCGATGACGCTGAATTTCCCGATCAACTCCCTTTCCAAGCAGGAGGACGACAATCTCAACGCCATCGACGCCTTCTGCAATGAGGTCCTGCTGCCACGCCTCAACGACGGCGTCGGAGCCGGAAATGGCGATGCCGCCGCGATTGCCGATACCGTCGTCAAGCAACTCGCCAGCGCCCATCGCGAGCTGCTCACCGACCTCAACACGCTTTCCTCGCGAATGGTCGATTACGCCACCAACCTCGACGAAAAAATGGCCGCCTTCCAAAAAACGGTGACCGAGGAATTCGTCACCAAGACCTCCACCATGCGCGAGGAATCGGACAAGGCCGTGAAGGACTCGATGGAGCAGGTTTCAAAGTATCTCAGCGGCCTGGAATCCGGCATCAAGGGTCTCAACGAGGTCCTCGCCAGCCTCGGCGGCAAGCAGATCGTCATTCAGCAGACAAAGCGCCGCTGGCCTTGGTCCTGAGCCGTCTCTGACGAACCCGCCCCACTGCCATGGCCAAGCGACGCAAGGGAAACCACGAGGAGGTGATGCTCATCCCCTTCCTCGACATCCTGTGCTCGCTCATCGGCATCCTGGTCCTCATCATCGTGGTCCTCTGCGTTGCCAACACCCAGCAGACCAATGGCCGCACGCCTGAGGAGGAGGCCACGGCCCGGAAATTCGCCGAGCTTTCAAGGCAGCGGAAGTCGATTGAAAAGGAACGCAGCGAGACCACCGCGAAGCTCGCCAAACTGGAGACCCAACAGACCGAGGCGGAGGAAAAGACAACCCGCCTGACCGAGCTGAGAAAGCGTCTCAACCTGACCGGAGCCGAGGCCACCGCCAACAAGACCAAGGCCGCGCAGATCCAGAAGCAGATTGAGGACCTCATCCTCCAGATCGAGGCTCTGGTCCGGCAGATGCCGCCGATCCGCAAGGAGATCGAGGAGCTCAAGAAGCAGCTCGCCCTGCTCAACAAGAAGCCGGACAACAAGCCGCCGCCCGTGGTCATCCAGCCGTCCGGCACCGGCCAGGGCGCGCAGAAGAAGCTGTTCTTCGTCGAGACCTCCAACGGCGCGATCACCCTGCGCAAGGGGCGCTCCGATAAGCAGAACGTCGGCTCCGGCAGCCTGACGACCGACAAGGGCTACAACGATTTCCTTTCCCAGATCAAAAGCACGCCGAACGCCATGCTGATCTTCCTGATCCGTCAGGACGGTGGCTCTTCCTACAACGCAGCCGCCGGCTGGGCCCAGAGCCAGTATGGCCTCACCACCGGCAAGCTCCCGATCCCCGGCGGCGGAGAGGTCGATCTGAGCCTGTTCGAGAAATGAACCCGATGAGCACCCTTTAAATGGCGAAACGCAGACATGGCCAGGAAGCCGAGCTTCCGTTCGTGGCGCTGATGGACACGATGACGAACGTCGTCGGCGTCCTCACCATCGTGCTCGTGATGATGGGCATCAGCATCGCCCATGCCGTGAAGAAAATCCTCACCGACCTCCCTCCGGCGACCCCGGCCCAGGTGGCCGAAGCCCTGGCGTCGATCGACAAGACCAAGGCCGAACTTGCCGCCACGAAGAAGAAGGTGGCCGCGCTCCCGAACCTGCCCGACAAGGGCGACATCGATGCCGATCTCATCAAGCTGGAGGCCCAGGTGAAGGAAAAGAACATCAAGCTCTTCGACCTGCCCGTCCTCAACAAGGAGCAGGCGGCGAAGTCCGGGGATCTTTCCAAACAGGAAACCGAACTCTCCAATCTCATCAGCGAGCGCGACCGCCTCCGTGCCCTGCTCGAAGCCACGCCTGCCGCCAAGACCCCGGATGCGAAGATCGTCCGCATCCCCAACAGCCGCGACATCCCGGAGGGTGCAAATGTTTACCACTGCTTCGTCCGCAAGGATCAGGTCTACTTCGTCGACCTCATCACCGCCAAGGAGATGGTCATGCGCGAGTTCGAGCGCGAGGAGCGCAACCTCGTGAAACAAAGGATCAAGGTGCCGAAGGGGAAGGACCGCGTCATCTATGACCAGACCAGGGTTGTGGATTTTCTCGCCAAAAAGCCGATGGAGGTGCGCGGCCAGAAGATCACCGTGCCGGTGAACAAGTTTTACAGCCGGCTGTCTGTCAGGATCGAACTGCCTTCCGGCCCCGGCGATGCCTCTCTCGAGGACATGGACAATCAAAAGGGCCGCTTCCACGCACTGGCCAACAAGCTCAGCTCCTTTCCGAAGGTGGTGCTGCTCTTTCAGGTCAATCCTGACGGCTTCGCCACCTACTTGAAGGCGCGGGAAATCGCCGATCGCTACCGCATTCCCTGCGGCTGGGAAATCAACGGCAACACCGCGATCACAAGCCCGTTGGAATTCGAGGTCAACCGACTGGAGACCCCTCCACCCGCCAAGCCGCCCACCGGTCCACCGCCGCCGAAACGCCAGCTCGACTGAGCCGCTGTTTCACCGCCCTTCGGCGATCCGTTCGGCGAGCATCTCCGGCAGCCCCGCCGCCAGGATCTTCTTCTGCGTCGTGGCAATGTCATACTCCACGCGCCGGATCGTGACGATCTTCTGTTCGGTGTCGTAGATCGCATACGCCGCCCGCCAGTCGCCATCGCGTGGCTGGCCGACGGAGCCGATGTTGATGAAATACTTCGCGCCATCCTCGATCGCGATCGAGTCCGCCGGGATTTCCTGGACCTTGTCGATCTTCACGTAGACCCGCGGAACGTGGGTGTGGCCGTTGAAGCAGACCTGGGTGAACTGATAGGAAAAGTTCGCCATCGCATCGAAGCGGTTGGTGACGTAGTTCCAGTTCGAAGGTTGATCGAGCGTGCTGTGGACGACGGTGAAATCGGAAACCTGGCGCACCATCCGCAGGCGGCGCAGCCATTGGCGCTGCTCATCGGAGAGCTGGGAACGCGTCCATTCCAGGGCCGCGGCGGCGATCGGATTCATGGAATCCAGCGAATGGGTGCCGGAGGCGTCCTCATCGTGATTTCCCTTCACGGTGGGACAGTCCATTTCCCGGACAATCTCGAGACACGCACCCGGATCGGCGTTGTATCCGACCACATCTCCGGTGCAGACGTAGTCCGTCACGCCTTGGGCCGCAGCATCGGCTAGAACCGATTCCAAGGCCTCAAGGTTGGCGTGTATGTCACCGAAAAGAGCTATCCGCATGTCGAAGGGTTCAAGTCGAGGGAGAGGGTGAAATGCCGGGCGGGGCGCTGTCGAGCCAAACCCGAGATTCAATGGCTACCAGGAGTCTTCGACCGGCGGCAATTTGCGGTTGAAAATACTCTTCTCCGCTGGGATCGCCAACGTTTCCTCCAGCCCCTGCAAAGCGGTGGCAATGCCGTTGAGCGGGAAACGTTCCCGGACCCTGACCCAATAGTCGCAGAGCGGCTCGTAAGCGCTTTTGGCACTCCCGAACGTCGCGATCGCCACGTCGTAGGGCGAGCGGCTGGGGTCGGCCCGGCATTCCAGCGCCACCATCAGCGAGTTCAGCGCGGCCACCCGGTTGGAAGGATTCGCATAAAGCCTTCGGCCGAGCTCCAGCGCCTCGGACTCGCGCCCCGGCGAACGGGCGAGCGCGAAAAACTCGCTGCGCCGGACGAATGGGGGCGCCTGGCCCGTGTCCGCCGCCAACTTGAACGCCGCGGCGGCGGCGGGATAGTCGATCAACCTGTTCGAATCCGAAAGCAAGCGCCCGAGCGCCAGGTTGAGCTGCCAGTTTCCCGGATTCGTCCGGATCCCGCGCTGCAGAAAATCCTGGCCACGCAGGATCGAGGCCCGCCAGGCCTCGCGACGCCTCAGCGCGGGAAGATCTGAATTGTAGCGGTAGTCGGAGGCGGCGTTGCAGGCCAGGTGCCAGCTCCCGGTTTCCCAGTAGTAGGTCATGCCCGGGGCGAGATCGACGATGATCTCGAAGTTGTCCGCCAGGTCGCCCCAGCGCTTTTGCTCGAAGTCCGTCTGGGCACGCAGGTTGAGGAAGGTCGCCACCAGGGTCCGCAGCCCACCCAGCGCCACCGCCGAGCTAGTCTGGCCGATCTTTTCGCGGGTGCCGAGTGCCACCGGCTTCGCCAGCAGGCCATCGGCGCGGAGCTCCGCCGTGAGCGGTGCCTCCCAGCTCGCACGCAGGCCACCCGCCGCCAGCAGGCCCAGCGCGAGGATCGGGAATTTGTGACGGCGTTTCACGGAATCAGAACTCCTTGTCAGCAAAGGCGAACCACGAGGCGATCGTGTAGACGACGACGTAATACAGCGCCGCGAGCGTGAGTTTCACGAACTGCATCAGCTCCATCGTTTTCCCTTGGATCACCGCGTCGATGACGTTGAAAAGCTGGAAATCCGGAAACACCAGCGTGATCGCCGTCGCCAGATAGCTTGCGGCGGAGGAGGTCCCGGCCTGGCCGCCGTTCAGGTAGAAGTCGCGCGCATCCGCCTGGAAGTGGCCGATGAAGTAGATCAGGAAACTCACCACCGTGGTGAACAGCGTGCTACTGGAGAACGTCGAGATCAGCAGCGCGATCGCCGCCATGATCGCCGCGCGCAGGAAGACTGCCGCCACCGCGCCTTG
>JANOBS010000135.1:0-43260 GCA_031411755.1 Luteolibacter sp.
CAACTTCTCGATCCCGGATCCCGGCGACAACTTCGGAGAAATGTCCTCCCTCAGTTCCATCACCGGCGGCGGAGCCTCCGGCGGACTCGGCGGCGCAGGCAGCGGCAGCGGCTTCGGCAGCGGCAGCGGCGGCGGAAAAGGAAATGGCAATGGCTTAGGCTTCGGCGGCGGTGGTGGAGGGAAGCTTTGGGGCCTGATCCCAGACCAGATGCGCAAGCGCTGCTCGAGGGAAGATCGTCTCCAGCGCCTAAAAGAAAACGGCGGCACCCCCGAATGCGAGGAAGCCGTCGTCAAGGCTCTGAAGTGGCTCAAGGCCAACCAGAACTCCGACGGCTCCTGGGGTAGCAGCCGGAAGGTCGCCATGACCGGCTTAGCCCTGCTCTCCTACTTCGGTCACTGCGAAACTCCAATCTCCGAAGAGTTTGGCGACTCCTGCATGAAAGGTATTGTCTACCTCATCAACGTCGGCCTTCAGAACGACGGACGCCTGGCCAACGGCTTCACCGGAAACTCGTGGGTTTACGAGCATGCCATCGGCACCTACGCCCTCGGCGAGGCCGCCACTTTCTGCAAGGATCTCAAGATCGAGGTTCCCTCGCTGATGGAAATCACCGAAAAGGCCGGCCAGTTCATCATCGAGAACCAGAACTCCACCGGCGGTTGGGCCTACTCCTACGAACGCTCTGGCGGCCATACTGACGTCTCGGTCACCGGCTGGCAGATCCAGGCGCTCAAGGCCTGCAGCCATGCCTCCAGCAATTTCAACGGCATGAGAGGCTGCATCGATGATGCCCTCAAATACCTCGACAAGTGCCAGAACGAGAACGGCGGCTACGGCTACACCGGTCCAAAACCCGCCGGTGAGGTTGAATACTTCACGCTCACCGGCGTCGGCATGCTCTGCAATCAGATGTGGGGCAAGGGCAACCGCTCAGAGGTCAAGAAGGGCGCCAGGTATCTCGTCGCCAACAGCAAGTTCGAATACAACGGCGAGTTCGCCGACCTCTACGGCCACTACTACGAATCCCAGGCCATGATGCAGCTCGGAGGAGATGACTGGAAATTCTACAACGCCATGTTCCGCGATCAGATCCTCAAGAACCAGAACGCGGACGGCTCCTGGAAGAGCCCCGGTGGTGGCAAGAAGATCCGCGCGGCCGGCAATGCCTTTGTGGGTGAAAGCGCTGATGCGAAAGTCTACCGCACCGCGCTCTGCACGCTGATGCTGGAGGTTTACTACCGCTTCCTGAGCACCGGCGGTGGCGGTGGCGGTGGTGCCCGCGAACGCGACCGGCCAGGCATCTGAGCTTCCGGCTTTCTCAAGGCCGCTGCCATTCCGGCAGCGGCCTTTTTCATTTCCCTCAACATCCACCAACCCAGTGCTGCGAAAGCACGAGATCCGGATGGTCGCGGTTGCTCTGATCAAGTGGATGAGGCAGCGACTCGACAAGCTCCGAGCTCTTCATTCGATCACGCCTCAGGAAGGTCATCTCCATCACCTCGGGAATCGCCATGCCTTCACGGGTGATCGAACCACTGTGGTTGTTCGGATGCAGATGCACACAGTCATGCGTCTGGAGGATTTTTTCGAACGCACGTGAGGCGAGATTGAAAAACGACGCGTTCCAAAGCTGATCCATCGTGTGGAACTCCGCCACGATGATCCGGAAGCGCTTCATCAAGACATCCGATGCCCCGAGAAAGACCTCATACTCGGAGCCCTCGATGTCGATCTAAAGCATCAAATCGCGTTCGACATCGGAGCAGGATGCTTTCACCCAGTCATCGAGCGTCATGCAGGTCTCCGTCGTCAGCACCCCGACGTGCTTGCGGCTGAAATGAAATCGCTCATGCGATTCCGCCGGGCCCGCCACCGAGTGATCGGCGAGATGCACCTGCATTCCACGCTCCGCGCAATCCCGCTCGAATCCCGACTGCTGCTCCACTCCCGGCGAAAAGCAGGCCTCGATATCCTTCAAATCATCCGGCACCAGATAACCGCCATCACGCGGAGGCCCCAGACGAACAAGTCCATCGGGAACTACCACCGGTCGGAGAGCACGGATCAGCTCCATGACCCGCGCACCCTCCGTCAATCGAGTCGGAACCAGCCCCTCACGGTCGAGCGATTTTACCAACAGGCGGCGGATCATCGGATGCATCGGATCAATTCTTATGAACCGATCGGTGCCACCAGTTCAAGCACCAGAACCGGTCGGGCCTCAGCATCGCTGCGATCCAGATCGATGGTGAACCGCATGGACCAATCGTTGTCATCCTCGGGATCGATCAGGGTCTGCTCGCACGACCACCTGCGCAGGCCTTGAGCCGCCAGATCCTCGATCCGGGTGTGCTTGGTGTTGCGTGCCTCGGGATCCAGACGAATGCGTTCATGATTGGCGAAATAGTCGTCTGTTAGAGCGAGGAGGCGTTCGCGGTTCCAGGGGAGGCCATCGGAGTCCTGCGGCTCGATCCTTTCCAACAGGTCCTCGAATTTCCCATGTGAGAGGGCCTTCACAACGTCGAACACCGCATTGCGGAGCGCGCGGGTGAACGTCGGCTTGTTGCGGGTGAATGGCTGGGCCTGACGCTCGGTGGGCGGCCGATCGGCCACGGGCACATACTCGGGATTGCGGAGTTTTTCCCACTCGTCGAGGAGGCTGGAGTCCACGCTGCGGAGGATGTCCTCAAGGAATGTCTCCACCTCCAGCACCTCCGGCGTCTTCATCGCGGGTGGGACGGTCTGCGAGAGGACCTTGTATACCTCGGAAAGATGGCGCAGTAGAACCGCCTCGCTGCGTTCCAGCCCATAGGTCTTCACGTAGTCCTCGAACGACTGCCAGTTCTCGAACATCTCGCGGGCGATCGACTTCGGCCGGACATTTCCTTCCGCCATCCATGGACGTCCGGCGACGAAGGCGTTGAAGGTATCGTAAACGAAATCCTTGCCGGGCTTTGGCCACTCGACCTTTTCCAACTGGAGCATGCGATCCTCGTATTCGACGCCCTCGTTCTTGAGCTTGCCGATCAGCTCGCCTTTCAGAAGATCGCACTGCTTTCGGAGGATGACCTCGGGGTTCTCGAGGATGGCCTCGACCAGTGAGATCACGTTCAGGGAGTATTCCGGGGATTCGATCTCCAACTGCGGCAGGGCATCGATCAGATAAAGTCCGAGCGCCTGGTTCATCGAGAAATCATCCTGAAGCTCGACGTTCAGCGCGACCTTCGCTGGTCCGGTTCGTTCGGCAGGCGGGATGATGCGCAGGATGTTTCCTTCCACCAATCCGCGGAACAACTGGAACGCGCGCTTCCTCAGCGCCCGCTTTTTGGACTCCGGTTCGTGGCAGTTCGCGATGAGGCCCTTCATCACCGCGCAGCCGTCCTCATCCTGGCGCCCGAGCACGTTGAGCAACATCGCGTGATGGACCGGAAAGCTCGATACCAATTTCTCCGGCGCGGAATCGATCAGGCGTCGGAAGGTTTTCTCGTCCCATGCAACGTATCCCTTCTCAGGTGGCTTGCGCTTCACGAAGGACTTCTTGCCGTTCGACTTCTTCTCCAGTCGCAGGTTCTCGATCACATGCTCCGGGGCCTGTGCGACGACGTATCCGACGTTGTCAAAGCCCCGGCGTCCGGCGCGACCACAGATTTGCTTGAAGTCCCGAACCGTGAGGGTCTTGGTACCATTTCCATCGTACTTGCAGAGTTGAGTGAACACGACCGTGCGGATCGGCACGTTGACGCCCACGCCCAGGGTGTCGGTGCCGCAGATCACCTTGAGCAGGCCGCGCTGGGTCAGCTTCTCGACCAGGATGCGATACTTCGGCAGCAGACCGGCATGGTGAATGCCAATGCCGTGGCGCAGCAGCTTGCTGACTTCCTTGCCATAAGGACTCTTGAAATTGGCATCGTGCAGGGCCTCCGCGATCTCTCGCTTTTCCTCTTTCGTGCAGAAATTCGAGCTAAGTAGGTTCTGCGCGCTACGGGCGCAGGCGAGCTGGGTGAAGTGGACGAGATACACCGGCGAGCGACCGGCCTCAACCAGCTCGATCACCTTCTCCTCCATCGGCGTCTCGCTGTATTCAAACTCCAGCGGTACCGGCCGGTTTTCGGAACGAACCAACGACGTTTCCACGCCGGTGAGCCCGGTGAGAACCTCCTCAAAAAAGGCGGTTTCTCCAAGTGTGGCGGACATCAGGAGAAAGCGCGACTGGGGCATGGCCAGCAACGGAACCTGCCAGGCCGAGCCCCGCGAATGGTCCGAGTAGTAGTGGAACTCGTCCATGATCACATCGTCCACCTGCGCCCTCGAGCCTTCACGCAGAGCAAGGTTGGCAAGGATTTCCGCCGTGCAGCAAATGACCGGCGCACCAGGATTCACCGTGGCGTCACCGGTGATCATGCCGACGTTCTCCGGACCGAAGATCTGGCAGAGCGAAAGGAACTTCTCATTGGCCAGCGCCTTGATCGGCACCGTGTAGTAGGCCCGCCTGCCCTGGCAAATCGCCTTGAACTGGACTGCCAGCGCGACCATTGATTTTCCCGAGCCGGTCGGGGTGTTCAGGATCACGTTGCGACCGTCAAATAACTCAAGGATCGCCTGCTCCTGATGATCGTAGGGCTCCACCCCGGTTTCGGTCAGGTAGTCGAGAAAGGCGCTGAGGATCTCGTCCGTGGAGGATGGATCGGAGAGCCTGGTTGGATCGAGAACGGGCATGGTGCACACGGACCATGCGATCAAATCCCAATGGCGGAAACCCTGAAAACAGCAGGCGGGAGGATTGCCACCCGATCACTCAAGGAACCACCAGTCGGTAAAAGTGCTGGGCCCCATCCGTCGCGAGGTTTGGCGTGTAGGAGCTGGTGGTCTCCGATCCAGCGACATTCTGCCAGTTGGACGCGGTGGCCGACTCCTGAAGCACCCGTCCTGCGGCGGGCACCCAGACCACCTTCGGGGGACCGCCGGACACCATACCCACCACAAGCGGACGAACGGATCTCACACCCATCAGCATTTCCAAATCCTGAGTGCCTTTTCCAACGCCGACGAAGAAATCCCCGCTGGCATTCACCGCTGCAGAGAAGGGCGCGGGCTCGCCATGGTAAATCGGAAGGATGCCGTTGGTGGTCGATGCCGTAGAGCCCTGGAATCCGCTTTCCAGATGACCGGACAACGTGCCGTCCAGGGAGAAATCGATCACGCCATTCCGGTGCTGGAAACTGTCCAGTTGGCTGATATTGGTGACGTGGCCAGTGCCATCGTAGCTGACCGGCAAGCTTCCGGGCAGGTTCTCACTGGCGAGGGTCCAATGCCCGGCCGCCTCCCAACTGCGGACCTCGTGGCTCTTGACCAGCACGATCAACTCCCGGCCGTCGTTCTCCGCCTTGGCGGTGATCATCACGTCCTTCAGGGCATTGAGATGAAACTGGATCGTCGGATTCGAAGCGTCATCGGGAACCAGGGTCATCTGCCCGTTGGCGTTGACAGAAACGGCACCCACCTCCTGCCCCGAATTGTAGCTGTATCGCCCAGCGTGGTCGACAACGAGCTGGCCGCGCGATTGCCTGAAGCTGTTCGTATTGTCGACGCCGACGACATGCCCGTTGTTGTCGTAGTGGAGGCCGATGTCCGCCGGCACATCGAGTTCCATCACCCACCAGCTTCCTTCCAGATCCGCCTGCACCGCGTTTGAGGGAGCTTTCGCCATCACCAGCAACTCGTGGAAATCCGGAGCCCCGTGCGCGGTCGCCATCAAGTCAGAACCGGTCGTGATGGGAAGAGTGAGGGTCATCGCCTCCGGAGATGTGAGAGCCAGGGTGACGGTTCCATCCGGACTGACGCTCGCTGTTCCGGAAACCGTCTGGCCGACCAAGCCGCTCACAGCCCCGGTCGGGCTGATGGTGAGGGTGCCGTCGCCGATGTCGAACCTGCCACCGTTCAATCCCAGGAGCACTCCCTGCGAATCCTTGTTCTGAACCAGGCCTCCCGGCAGATCGAGACTCGAAACGTGCCAGGTGCCGCTCAGATCAAAGGCATACAAAGAGCCAGTCAGTAGGCCTGTCACGAGAAGCGGGAGGAAGACCTGTCGTTTCATAGACCCATTTACCTCCCGGCAACGATCGCAACAAGAGCGAAGAGCCCTCACCCTCAATGTGAACATTCCTCGATGTCATTCAGCTGGCTGCAAACGAGCAATCAGAGCAACGCGCGATCCTCTGCGGGAATGATCTTGGCAAAGGAGGCAATCGCAATAGCCTCAAGGTTTCCGATGGAAACTGTCATTTTGACTCACGCAGCAGGCCAAAGAGCCCGTCGAGATTGTTTGATTCCGTTGGTTGGGCTCCTGCTGCTTCTCTGCGGATTTTTCACACCCGGAATCCTACACGCCAAAGAGGAAAAGCCCGAGCCTCCGAAAGCGGCGCCGATCCCCTCCTACGCACCAGCCCAACAGCCTGTCGCAACCGGCGAGTATCCGGTCGGGGTCATCACCATTCTGTTCCGGGAAACCACGCTCGTGGACGGCATGACCCAGGCCACTGCGAGCATGAACACGGTCAAGGGAGGCACCAATGAATCAGGTTCCAAGGACGATCACGGCAACAAGGGCGGCAACTCCCCGGTAAGTCAGGAGGAGTATTTCAAGATCTACAGCAACGGCATCGTCTGGCCGAAGATGATGATGATGCCGGATGAAACAACGTTCTACCAGGATCCCCATTTCTACGGCTACTACTGCGAATACGACTATTGGGAAAACCCCATCGGCTGGATGACCGAAAAGGAAGGCGGTGAGCGGGTTGAGAAAATGAACAAGGCCGCGCTCCGGTTCGCCGAAAAGAATTTCCGCGGCCCCACGCCCAAGGTCACCTGCTACAACTACATCACCACCCGGCCCGCAGCCCCTGATTCCCAGGTCACTGCCGACCTGCTCAACTTTTACCAGAATCGCGGCGAGGATCCGGATCGAGTGAAGGCCGTCAAGACTCGCAAATCCCGGAAAAAGCAGGTTCAACCCGCCAACCAGCTCGACCCCTGGGCCTACTACGCTCCCGTGTGCAAATGGGGCGAGCCGATGTGGCCGAACTCGAAGGTCCAGATCCAGGATTCCGCCGGTGGAACACTCGCCCACGAACTGGGTCACTGCCTCGGAGCCCCGGACGTCTATCGGATCGGCCGCTTCAACGACGGAATCAGCGGAAACGCCAGCCTGCTTGCCTACGGGCCTACCGCAAACGCCTTCAGCCGCTTCTATCATCACGCGTTCATCAAGGAAAAGAACTACCCGACCCTCAAGTCCTCCGGATCCTACACCCTCTTTCCTCGCCACATCACACCAACGAATGACCAGGCCATCGGCTACCTGATTCCCACCAACCATCCCCACTACTTTTATCACGTGGAGTATGTCCACAATGAGAACAGCACGGTCGGAATCGGACCGGCCCGCGAGGGCATGCTGATCTCGGTGGTCAATCTGGGCAGGACCAACTACCTCGGCTCCCCGGATTATTTCTACGTCTATCGGCCGAACGACCCGTTCTTCCAGGGTCTGGGCGATGTCGATCAATGCCTGTTTGGAAAGGCCAAGAAGAGGACCGAGTTCAACATGCAGACCGAGCCTTCCTCGCGGCTACCCAACCTGCTCGACGGAGGCGTTTCCTTCAAGAATATCGATGAGCATCAGGGCACCCTCACCTTCGACCTCGAGATCAACCATCACAAGGTCACCGGCAGTGAATACACCCTTTCGATGCTGCCGCAGATCCGTCTCGATGAAATCAACGACGTGCGGCCGAACAGTTTCACCATGAACGCCACCATCAAGTTCCGTGGCGAACCGATCATCACCTCCTACGGCTTCTGCTGGTCCACCTCGAAGAACCCCACCGTGCGGGATTCCACCTTCACCCTCTGCCATCGCGAGTGGTATCGCGGCCATGCCATCGACCTGAAACCCGAGACCACCTACTACGTCCGCGCCTTCGCCACCAATGGCCTGGGCTACCGCTACAGCGACGAGGAGAAAATCATCAAGACCCCAGGGATCAGTTCCGCTCCCTCGACCATCGGTCCGCTCCTGACGGATTCCTTTTCCCACAACAACTACCTCTTCACCCGCTACAGCAACGAATCAGCCGAAACCAGCGAGACCTTCATCGGATACAGCCCCACCTGCATGCTGGCGAAACTCATCGCCTACTATCGGCCTTCCAAATTCCTTTCGGCCGCCGAAGAGGGAGCACGGCCCAAGCCCGTGGACTTCGATCACATGAGCTGGCGACCCGGTGCCGACGACAATCCGGCGCGACTTGATGAAGTCGACGGCTTTTTCCAAAGCGTCTACGACCAAAGCCGCGCCCTCGGTCTTCACAATCCAAAACCCGCGAAGGATTTCCTCTCCAACTTCGTCAAACTCACCGGCAGCCGCAGCAAGCCGGTCATGCAGACGGTTACCGAGGAAAACCTCAAGTCCGTCTCCGATCTCATCCGCAAGGACTTGTTCCTTAGTCGACCGGTGTTGGTGGTTTTTGCTTATGACGGAGAAAGTGTGGCGGATCCTGCGCGCTGGGCATTGATCGACGGCATCGACGAACGGGGGCGCCTTCATGTGGAGTTCCCGCAGAACACGAAATTCTTCCTCGAAGGCAACACGGTCGACATCAAGTCCGGCAATATCCCCGCCGAGGCGCTCATGGTGGCGGGTTACAAAACCCACGTCATCACTTCGGTCGATCTCTCCAGGCAGTGAGCCGGCCGACTTACGGACATTCCACCACCCCGCGCAAACGAGTCGAGACCAGCAGGCAGCGGACCTCGGCGTCAGGATGCATCAGGCTCAACGCGTTCCGATACGCCTGCATCTGGCCCGAGTAGCGTTCGATGAGTTCCTCCGGGTACTCCACTGCATCGGTCTTGAAATCGATCACTTCCATCAAGGTCACCCGTCCTGATTCATCCCGCTGCACGTGAAGGCGGTCCATGATGCCGCTCATCCACACGCCATTGACCACGACGTCGAACGACTGCTCGCGATGCAGGTCAATCGCGCGGCCCTTCCGTTCAAACAATGGCCTCAGCAGCGGTGAAACCATCAACTCGCGGACCAAACGACCCGCCTCGGTCTGCGGCAATCGAACATCCTCCTCATCGATCCAGGCAATCCTCTCGAACGCCTCATGCACCTCGCTGCCGAACTTCATGCCACTGGCGGATCGCGCAATCGCAATGCCGGAGGATTTCTTCGAACTGGAAGGAGTCGATCTTTCCCGACGCGGCACGGACTCGCCAAGACCTGGCATTTCCTGCTGGAGCTTGACCTCTCTTGATTCGATCGATCGGAACCAGCCAGGATCGCCGGATTGAAAGATCGTCGGGCCATCCAGCCTTGAGGCAGAGCAGGTGATCCAGCTCGCGGGCGATGACCAGGCTTCACTTTTCTTCCGGGATTTCGGTGGTTCCGGCAAAAGCACGTAGAGACCGCGCTTCGCCCGTGTCAGCGCCACGTAGAGCACACACATCGCCTCGTAGCGCTGACCGTCCGCCCACCACTCTTCGGCTTCTGCCAAGGCGGGCACCAACTTTCGAACCCAGCCGGATGGTGGTTCGAGCAGCCATTTCCGGCCCGAGGAAACACCCTTCGCGATCGTGAAATCGCCGCGATCCGGAACCTGCGTGTCCTCGATCTCGGGAAGAATCACGACATCGAATCCAAGGCCCTTCGACTTGTGGACGGTCATCACCTGCACTGCCGCCGTGCCGGGACTCTGGGCGATTTCGAGACCATCGAGCCAGCGCGCCGCTTCACGGGCGCTTGATCCGCCACCGGCATCGAACTGTGCCAGCGCCGCCATCACATCGCCTGCGCGACGTCGTGAAAACTCCGAGAGTCCCTCCCACAGCGGCTCGATCACACTTTCCGCCATCGTGGCGAAACCCCGTGCCTGCGCGTCTTCCAGCAGGCCCTCCCACGCCTTTTGCCAGACCTCTCCGAAACGCGAGTCGATGATCCCGGAAAGCGGCGACATCGCGATCAGTTCACGGGCAAAGGCATCCGCCGGATCGGCGAGCCACTTGATCAGATGGAACAGGGCCACGCCCACCGCGTTGTCCTCCAAGGGCCGGCGGCGTCCTTCCTCGATCACATCGAAACCCTCCTCACGCAGCAGCGACGCGATCTCCCGCACTTGCGTGTTCGTCCTCACCAGCACGCCACAGGTCAGTGCCCGCTCACCCACTCCGATCTCACGCAGGAGTTCGACAAGCCGATCCGAGCGGTCGTCCTTCGACACCACCTCGACCCGCGATTCACCGGTGAGCGTGGGCTTCGCCGAAACGTGATCCTCCCACAGCCAGCGCGCTGCTATGGCATCCCCGAAAAGCTCGCTCACCGTCGCCTTGTCGCCGCAGACGACATTCACCAGATCCAGCACCGACGAACATGAACGCCACGAATCCGGCATCGTGCGCACGCCCAGCGAGCCATCGCCATTGTAGCGGCTCGCGACTTCATCGAAGAGCGTCACATCCCCGCCGCGCCAACCGTAGATCGCCTGCTTGCGGTCGCCGACGACAAACACACTGCCGTCCTCACTCGTCGCCGCTTCATCGAGCAAGGGCACGATGCCCGTCCACTCGGCGCGACTCGTGTCCTGGAACTCATCGAGCAGCCAGTGATCGTATCGTGCATCGAGCCGGAAATCGACCGCCTCACGACGCAGTCGCGCCTCCTCGCTTCGCACCCATTGTCCCATCAGGACCTTCACATCGTCAAAGCCAAGAAGGCCCTTGCGTCGCAGCCGTCGCTCGCATTCGGAATCCAGTCCGGAAACCAAGGCCGCCACCGCCTTCGTCCGCGAAACGGCGGCCGAGAGTTCACAGGCAGCGAGGAAATGAAACAGCTCCCGCCAGCGCTCCGAGGTTCCAGGAGAAAAGCGGATCGGCTTTTTCCCAAGCACCACCTCGATCACGCCGCTGCCGGAAACCGCCTCGACCATACGCTCGAACAAGGTTTTTCCGTGATCCTTCACCTTGCCGCTGCCGATGGTGTGCAGCTCGAAGGCCTCGATCAGTTCGATCACCTTGATCTCCGATTCATCGGCCCGCAGCGCGGAAAGCAACTTGCCCTTCTGCTCTTCCCAAGCCTCCACCGCAGGCAGCTCGCCGAAGACGCCGTCGCCGCCCCAGGCTTCCAACGGCCAGCCGTCTTTCCACCAGCCGTGCCACGATTGCAGGAACTTCTCGACCGAGGCCAGCACGCCCTGGCCTTCCTTGCCGAGAGTCGCGCGACGAAACGCATGGAGAAATTCCTCCGCACCGTCATCCGCCAAGGCGTCGCCGAGAACGCCGACGAGAATGTCGGAAAGTGCGGCCTCGAGTTTCGGCCCTTCGATCAATTCGAAGGTGCCGCCGGTCAGCCCCAGTTCATACTGGAACCCTCGTACCACGCGGGCGAAGAATCCGTCCATCGTCCCGAGTTGAAAACGCGGCAGGGCTCTCACCACCTTCGCCAGCGTTTCCGGAAACGAAATTTCCCGACCGATCTCCGCACAAAGTTTGGAAGCCTTTTCGGCATCGACCGCACACTCCGCGAGCTTCGTCAGCACCGAGTCGGCGAACTCGCCCGCCGCCTTGCGGGTGAAGGTCAGCGCCACGATCTTCGCCGGATCCACGCCCTCCGCACCGATCAGGCCGATCACGCGATTGCCGAGCTGGAAAGTCTTTCCCGATCCGGCCGAGGCGAGGATCATCAGGTTCTTGTGAAGGATGGAGGGCTTCATGCCGCACCTCCCATCCCGACGGTTTCCTCAAGCGATCGCCCGAGTGCGAGAACCGCATAATCATCGTAGTCCACACGCTCCGCCGGCGGCCAGAAGACCTTGGCTTGAGCCTGATGGATGACCCATCGCGCGCAATCGAGCGCGGAGCTCACATCGGCTTTCGAGAAGCCATCCCAGACCGAGACCTTCACATCCGCCTCGGTCGCGCCGAGCGCGAAATAGCCAAGTTCGTCGATGTCTCCAAGCGCGGCGGAGTACATCGCGACCTGCAGGTTTTTCCAACGCTTCTCCTTTCCCTCCGAGGTCGTGCAGAGCACCTCCGACACATCCTTCAAGTGCGCCGGGAGCCGCGAGTTCGCTTTCATCTCCACTCGATGCGCGGCTTCCACCTGCGCCGCCTTCGCACTGGTCTTGTAGTCCAGCACGCGCCGACGCCCGTCGTTGTGGCGCTCGATGCGGTCGATCCGGCCGACGATGATGAAGCCATCGACCTCGATCTCGAATTTCTTCTCCACCTCGTCGATCCGCCAACCCGCTGCCCGTTCACAGGCCTGGACGCGGGAGAACCATGAAAGCCTCTGCCGCAGCGATTCCGTCTGGATCCGCACCGCCAGCGGGATCTGTTCACCGAAGCGCTCCGCCACCACGCGATCCAACTCGGCATGCACCCAACTCTCGATCGCCTCGGTTTTCGAAAACTCCCGTGCCTCTTCATCCAGCGCCCAGCGTTCGAGCACCGCGTGGGCGATGTTTCCATAGTCACGGGCATTCCACTCGACCCGCTCGGGCTCCGCCGCGCTCATGGCGACGACATGCTTGAGGTAAAATCGAAACGGACAGGCGAGGTAATCGGAAAACGCGGTCACACTCAAACGCGGCTTTACCTCGACCGACTTTGGCTTCCATTTCCACGCCTCTTCCAAGGTCCACGCCAGCGAGGAATCCGGTGGCTCCAACTCGCGGAAAAGCACCTTCACCCGCGCGGGCAGCTCCGCCTCGGAGGTGGCGAGCAGAAGCCGCGAGGGCAGCAAGGAATCCCCTCCGGCACCGGACTTCGCCAGCAGCAGATCGACGCAGCCTTCGTCTCTTCGCGACTCGATCAAGGCCGTCAGTAGATAGGCATCGCGGGCAGCGCGCGAGGCATCGGTCGAGAGCCCTAACAGACGTCGCGTCCCCTCCGGCAACCAGGCATCCGTGCTCGCCCGGCCCGGAACTTTTCCTTCGTTCAGACCGCACAGGATGAGATGCGCGGCGGGTTCGTGGAAAAGCTCCAGCCAGCCTTGCACATCGAGCACGCGGTTTTCCGGGGGCGTGGGAACCGGCTCAGGCAGGGTCGCCAGCAGCAGGTCGATCCAGAAGCCCGGCTCGCGTTTCACCTGTGAGGCGATCGGGGAAATTTCTTCCAACCACTCGCGGACCGATTCGGTTTCCGTCCCTTCCGGATCAATGGCCCCCAGCAGGTGCTCCAGTCCGGATGGGAATCCTTCACGCAGGAACACTCCCCGTCGGCGTTCGAGAGATTCCAGTGTCTCGATCGCCAGTTGGATCGCTTCCTTTTCCGGCTCACGCCTGGTCAGCAAAAGCGCGCGCCCGAGGTCCTCGCGATTTTTTGACAACCATTGATCACTCGCTCTGGAAAGGGCCGCCACCCGTTGCGCACGACGCCCACCGACGAGCGCCGCCGTTTTGGGAAAGCCCAGCAGATCAATCGCCGCCGCGGAGTCCGGTCGCGTGACAAATGCCCGCCACGCCCGCAGCCAAGCCACCACCGGTTGCGCTGGGAGTTGCGCGGGATCATGCAGCACCCATCCGGCGCGACCAAACGCACGAACCAGTTCGCCCGCCGTCTCTTCATCGGCCGATCCGAGCGTCAGGCCATCCGATGGTGTTTGCCGCAGCGCCGCACGACGAAGCGCCTCGCTGGCTTGTTGGCGCGGATCAGCGGTCAAGGTGACCGAGCCCTTGCCTTCATCTGGCCACGCGATTTCGCGGGTGATCCAGAGGTCTTCCAACGGCCGGCCCAGCTCATCGAAATTCTCCGCACAGGCTTCCGGCGCACCGATCAGACAAGTCACGTCCGAGACCAACAACCGGCTCGCCACGGCTGCCGGAAAATCGGGCACACCCGCGAGGATGATCCGACCCTCCACCTGCTCACGCGACAAGCCTTCCAGCAGGAAACTCCGGGAAACCTGTGCCCACTCGGAAAGCCGCGCCTCCACCCTTGTCTCCAGAACTTGCAGGGCCGCCCATCGCTCGGCTTCAGGAGTCTTGGAAAGCCGGCGCGCCGCGGTCGCCAGCGTCATCCCATTTTCCTGCAATCCCGACCGAACGCCTGCCAGCGAACGAGCCAGACCAAGCGCCCAGCCCGGCCCTTCGCCCTCGCCGGGAGGCATCGGAAAAACCGCCTCGAAGGCCGACCAATCGGCGATCGACTCCAGCACTTCGACCCATGCTAACAGCTCGACCGCCTCCGGCGCGACTCCCTCGGTTCTCAGAAAAAATCCCGGCGTCACCACCTTCGGAGTCAGGCATCCGCCTCGTTCGGCCAGCGCCTCGCGCAAGCGTCGCCCCGACTGCGCCGTCGGCACCACCACCATCAGGCCCGGCAGCTCGTCGCGACGCGCCAGCAGCCAGTCCACCAGCAGTCCGAGAAAAGGCCGATCCCAGCCCAGGAAATGTCGTGCAACCATCAGCCACCTTGATGCCCGACCGAGGCGCGGCAAGGAAGCAAAAGTTCGCATCCTGCACGATCAACAGTTAGTGGACGACAAAAGCCGTTAGGTGGATGATATTCCGAAATGGCCTCCAATTCAAAAACAGCCTTCAGCCTGCCCTCCATCCTGTCGATCATCGCGGTGGTGATCAGCTTCAAGACCGGCGCGATTCTTGGCTTCATCCTGGCGGTGGTCGCCATCCTCCTTGGCATTCTCGGAGTCGTTCTCTCCCTGGCCCCTTCAGTTCGCGGCGGAATGGCCAGTCTCATCGGAATTTTTGCAGGAGTTGTTGGGATTATTGCCGCCGTGGTGAAGGCAATCATGTGGTTGCTCTGATCCGGCTCATGAACTCTTTCTTTTGCCAGAAATGCGGCGAGCGCCTGTTCTTCGAAAACACGTTCTGCCTTTCCTGCAACGCCAGTCTTGGCTTCCTGCCGGACACGCTGCAGATCGCGGGGATCGACGGAAACTCCGCCTACCGGAAGTGCCTGAATTACTCTCAGGAAAACGCATGCAACTGGATGATCCCGGCCACAGACCCGAACGCCTACTGCGTTTCCTGCCGACTCAACCGCGTGATCCCCGATCTTTCTGATCCCGGAAGGCGCGTCCTATGGGTGAAACTGGAGGCAGCAAAACGTCGCCTCATTTACACCTTCCTCAAGCTCCAACTCCGCGTCGTCCCGAAATCGGCAGATCCAGTTCGCGGCCTTGCCTTCGATTTCCTCGCCGATCCCTCCACTTCCATGTCGATGAGCGAACGGATCCTGACCGGTCACATGGATGGGATCATCACGATCAATCTCAGCGAAGCCGATGACGCCCTGCGCGAACGCACACGGCTCGACATGCAGGAGATGGTTCGTACCCTCCTCGGTCACTTCCGCCACGAAAGCGGTCACTATTTCTGGGACCTTCTCGTTCGCCCGAGCACGCGCATCGAAGAGGTTCGCGCGCTGTTCGGCGATGAGCGACTGGACTACCAGACCGCACTGCAAGCCTACTATCAGAACGGCCCCCGCAGCGAGTGGGGAAACACCCACGTCACCTCCTACGCGTCCTCTCATCCCTGGGAGGACTGGGCGGAAACCTGGGCTCACTACCTGCACATCGTCGACACCCTCGAAACTGCTTCCACTGGTGGAGTGGAGATCCACTTGAATGGAGGTCATGTCGCGCTGGCCAGCCCCTTCGGCCTCGACTTCCCAGCCATCCGCGAGAACTGGCACGCCCTGCGTTTCGTCATCAACAGCCTGAACCGCAGCATGGGCATGCCCGATCCCTATCCGTTTATTTTATCGGACCATGTCACCCGGAAGCTGGAATTCATCCACCAGTGGGTCGTCAGTTACCGGCCTTCCACACCCTGACGGAATCCGTATCGCGCAAGCTTGGACATGCCCAGCACCGCGAAGCCGAGCCCCATGAATCCAACCAACAAGCCCATGGCATTCACCAAAGCGCGGGAGTATCCGATCTCCGTCACGTCAATGAAGGGATAGGGATAGCTTCCAAGGATCTCACCCCGGACCAGCGCATAGACAAAGTAGACGATCGGATAAAGACACCAGCCCGGAACCACGCTCCATGGCAAGTGGACGCGAGGGCTATGAAATCACCAATGCAGCAGCGCCAGGAATGGCACCACGTAATGAAGCACTCCATCGGACAGCCATTGCGCACCCTGTGGTGCCCAGATCTCACGCAGCAGGAAATGATACGCCAGCCCGACCAGTAGAATGGCCGTCGTCGCACAACCCAGAACACCAGGCCGTTGCAACCATCGCCCGATGGAGCTTCCACTTCGCAGCCAATAAGCCGCGCAGATGGAGGCGATGAAGAGATTGGTGAGGAGCGTGAAATAACCGAAATAAACCACCAGTCCTTGGATTGGCGTTTTTCCGTTCGATGCAGCCATCCGCAGCGAGAGGATGAGCTGCAACAGCACGCCTGCCCAGGCGACGGCTCCAAGCAGGCAGCGGACGATGATTTCAGCGCGTGAGGGACTGTTCATGCTGGCCATGTCGACTGGATTCTCATTTTACCATTTCCACTCCCCTGACCCGCTAATCGGGCGGTGGCACACCATGCCTTCGCAGACGACAATCTGTCCATCTCCCCCACCACGCACAAAGACCGCCCGTGGTAGATACCTTGTCCGAAGCAAATCACCGAGAGCAGGAGAAGGTTCACCGAGACATTCGATCTTCATCACGCCACGTTGCAGAAGATCGAGCGCGGATAGCAGGACCGGGACGGAGAATGGTTGCGTCGCCGCCACTCGGGCCTCAGCTCGGAGGATGGCCTCGGCGCGGGTAGTGAACTCGGGACGGTCGAGCAGGATGGCGAGCTTGAGAAGATTCTCCGCCGCCACGTGACCAGGCGAGGGCTCGGCTCCGTCGTAGTCCTCGCGCATGATCAACAGGGTTTCCCCGGCGAGTTCGGTCTTCAACACATAGCCGCCGCGCGTGGCGTCCCAGAAGGCCTCGTCCATTTTCTGTTGAAGCTCCAAGGCCCACGTGAGATGAGCGACATCGCCATCAGCGGAGTGCAACTCGATCAGGGCGGAGATGAGAAAGGCGTAGTCGGCGGGAAAGGCGGCGATGTTGCTGTTGCGACCTCGATGGCTGCGAAACAATTGCGCGCCGTTCCAGAGATTCACACGAATGAAGGAAAGCGCCCGCGTGGCCGCTTCCATCAGATCATTTCGATCAAGCACACGGGCACCACGCGCGATCGCCGCGATCATCAGACCGTTCCACGCGGTCACGATCTTGTCATCACGATGCGGCAGCGGACGCTTCAGACGAGTCTCCAACAACACAGTCCGTGATTGTGAAAGGGATGCTGCGATTTCCTCCGCCGTTGAATCAAATCGATCCGCCAATGTCTCATCACCGAGTGCGCGATAGAGAGTGTTCCGCCCGACGAGTTCCTCATGCGGATCACTTTCCGGTCTGGCATTTCCCTCCGCCGTGACGCCATAGGCCGCAGAGAAGATCGCTGCTGCGGCGGGGTCGAGCAGGCGATAGATTTCCTCTGCCTCCCAGGTCCAGAACGCGCCTTCCTTTTTCTCGTTGTCGCCTTCGCGTTCGTAGCTGTCGGCGTCCTCCGCCGCGTGGAAGGCCCCGCCTGCATCGCCGAGTTCATCGATCACATAGCGGAAGATTTCCTCGGCGACTTCCTTGAACAGCAGGTCACCCGTGGCCTGCCAGCCGTCCAAGAAAACATCGGCGAGCTGCGCCTGATCGTAGAGCATCTTTTCATAATGCGGCACGTGCCAGTAGCGGTCGACCGAGTAGCGATGGAAGCCACCTGCGAGATGATCACGGATGCCACCTGCGGCCATGGCGTGGAGCGTACGGCCGACCATTTGCAGGCAAGCGGCGCCTTCGTCTGACTCCGGCCCGAACTTCTCCGAGAGTCGTAGTAGAAGCCGTGGCACCACCGGACGCGGAAACTTCGGAGCGCCGCCCCAGCCGCCCTCGTGGGGATCGAACTGGCTTTCACAGCGGTCGATGAAATCACCGAAGACCTTTGCCTCCGGAAGGCCCTGCATCACCGCTTCGGTATCCGCTTCGTCGCGCAGGTGCTTCATCACCTTTTCCGCGCTGGCGATCATCTTCGGACGATCCTCCTTCCATAGTCTTCCGAGTTCACCGCACAGCCGCATGAAGCCCGCGCGACCGTAGCGGTCCTCCGGGGGAAAGTAGGTTCCGCCGACCACCGGCTTTCCTTCCGGAGTGAGCCAGACGCTCATCGGCCAGCCGCCCTGCCCGCTCGTCGCCTGGATGAAGGCCATGTAGGTGGCATCCACGTCAGGGCGCTCCTCGCGGTCGACTTTCACGCACACGAAATGACGGTTCATTTCCGCCGCGATGGTAGCGTTCTCGAACGACTCGCGTTCCATCACATGGCACCAGTGGCAGGTCGAGTAACCGACCGAGAGGAAGACGAGCTTGCCTTCCGCTTTTGCCTTCTCAAACGCCGCCTCGCCCCAGGGCAGCCAGTCGACCGGATTCTCGGCGTGCTGGAGCAGGTAGGGCGAGGTCTCATGGATCAGCGCGTTCGGCATGCCGCAGCTTCGGCAGGTGATGCTCCGGGTCAACTCCGAGGATGGGTTTGACGCCATTCAGACCGTCGAATGAGAAAGTCACCCTTTCAGATGCGTAGTGCTCCGTCTCTCCTGCCACGACTCCAGATGAAAACCTTGTTCTGCCTGCTTCTCGCACTCGTCAATCTCTGTCCGGTGATGGCCGAGCAGTCCCGCCCAAACTTCGTGATCATCTTCATCGACGACATGGGCTACGGCGACATCGGGCCCTATGGAGCCACGAAACAGAAGACGCCCAACCTTGACCGCATGGCGAGCGAAGGCATGAAGCTGACCTCCTTCTACGCCGCACCGGTTTGCTCGGTCTCCCGCGCCCAACTCCTCACCGGCTGCTACGGTGCCCGCATCAGCGTCCCCGCCGTCTACAGTCCGGGAGGCAGCAACGGACTGAATCCGAATGAGCACACCCTCGCCGAGCGACTCAAGGAAAAGGGCTATGCCACCATGTGCATCGGCAAATGGCATGTCGGCGATCAACCGGAGTTCCTGCCGACCAAGCAGGGATTCGATCATTACTTTGGCATTCCCTACTCGAACGACATGCAGGTCAGATCGTCCGAATCAGGCCTGCCCGTCGTGCCCCTGCTCCGCGATGACAAGGTGGCGGAGCTGCTCACAGACGAACAACAAAGCAACATCGTGAAGCGCTACACTGATGAGGCTGTGCGCTTTATCACCGACAGCAAGGACAAGCCCTTCCTTCTCTACCTGCCCCACACCGCCATCCACACTCCCATTTACCCCGGGGAGGCGTTCCGCGGAAAATCCAACAATGGCCAGGTCGGTGATTGGATCGAAGAGGTCGACTGGTCAACCGGTCGCATTCTCGACACCCTGCGCGACTTGAAACTCTCGGAGAACACCCTCGTCATCTTCACCAGCGACAACGGCCCGTGGCTCATCAAGGGTGCGGACAGCGGCAGCGCCGGCCCCCTGCGTGGAGGAAAGGGCAGCACCTGGGAGGGCGGCGTGCGCGTGCCGACGATTGCCTGGTGGCCGGGAAAAATCGCTCCGAACAGCAAGGCCGACGCCATTGCAGGAACCATCGACCTTTTGCCTACCACCGTTGCTTTGGCAGGTGGCACGCTTCCGGAAAATCCAGTCATCGACGGCCGCGACATCTCGCCACTGCTGCTTGGGAAAACCCAAACCTCCCCCCGCGAGGCCCATTTCTACTTCCAGAGATACCAACTTCAGGCCGTTCGCCAGGGACCGTGGAAACTCGCCCTCGCGCCGCAGAACGAAACCATGGGACGCGAAGCCGAACCCGACGCCCAGACCAAGGCTCCTCGCCTTTACAACCTCGATTCAGAAATCGGCGAAAAGACCAACGTCGCAGAAGCCAACCCTGAGATCGTCGCGAAGCTCACCGCACTCGCGGATAAGATGAACTCGGAGATCGGAGGTGACAGCCCCAGCGCCCGACGTGAGGCAGGCAAGGTGGAGAATCCCGCCGTTCTCTATCCCACAGCACCCTCGAAGAAAAAAGCGGCCGACAAGAAGTGACCCACTTCAGCAGCGTTCATCCCCTCTTGGCAACGGTTCGCAGCCTGCTTTGCGCTTGCAGGCGCGTGCCCAAGAACCTTTGTTCACCCGACTTTTTGATCTGCATCCCAGCCCCATCATGATTCGCCGCACCTTGCTTTCCCTCTCCGCCAGCCTGCTTGCGGCCCTGTCCCTCCACGCTGAGGAAATCTCCTGCGGCCATGCCCATCTCAAGACGGCCCAGGTTCTGCCCGGCTCCAATGTCAGGCGTTACGCGCCCGACCGCCACGCCGACCTCCTCCATCTGGTACTGGATGTGACACCGGACTTCAAACAGCGGAGCCTATCCGGAAAGGCGACCCTCACCCTCAAGCCAATCGGGCAGACACTTCAGGAGCTGAGTCTCGATGCGATCGACTTCACGGTTTCCTCAGTCGAATCCACTGCCAAGCTGAAGGCCCATCAGGCAACGACCGACAAGATCATCCTGACCTTCGAAAAGCCCCTGCCGGTGGGCGTGGAGCAGACCGTCACGATCCACTACTCCGTCACCCCGAAGGACGGGATGTATTTCCGCACGCCGGAGCTGGGCTACAAGGAAGGCGACTCGCACCTCTACACACAGGGCGAAACCATCCTCGCGCGGAACTGGTTCCCCGTGCTCGATTCGCCAAACGAGAAGCTCACCACCGAAGTCATCTGCCATCTGCCGGACGGCATGAAGGCCTGGTCCAACGGCAGGCTGCTCTCGGAGAAGAAGGATCCCGCCACCGGGCTGACGGCCTTCAACTGGAAACAGGAAAAGCCTCACTCCGCCTACCTCGTCTCGCTCGTCGCGGGACAGTTCTCCGTGATCGAGGATCGCTACAAGGATCTGCCGCTGGCCTTCATCGTGCCGCCCTCGGATGCGGCGCTGGCGCAGAAGTCCTTTGATGGCACGAAGGACATGCTGGAGTTTTTCGAAGCTGAACTCGGCTTTCCATTTCCATGGGAAAAGTATCACCAGATCGTCGTTCGCGATTTCCAGTGGGGCGGCATGGAGAACACCTCGATCAGCACGCTTTCCGACCGCATCCTCCACACCGCCGAATACGAGGACCTTCGTAGTTCGATCAGCATCGTCGGCCACGAGCTGGCGCACCAGTGGTTCGGGGATGTCGTGACCTGCAAGGACTGGTCTTCGCTGTGGCTGAACGAAGGTTTCGCCACCTACTACGATGCCCTGAACCAGGAGCGATTGTATGGACGCGAACAGTTCCTCAACGCCCGCTGGCGCGCGGCGCAGAACCTGGTCAAGGAGAAGAACGCCCGGCCGATCGTCTTCCGGAACATCAATGCCGATGGTTTCGATCAGTTCGGAAATCTCAGCTACATCAAGGGCTCATGGGTGCTGCACATGCTCCGCAGCGAACTTGGCCCCGACCTTTTCCGCCAGGTCGTGCAGACCTATCTGAAGCGATACCAGTATCAGAACGTGGTCACGGAGAACTTCGTGTCCGTGCTGGAGGAGGTCACCGGACGCTCTTATGATCGGTTCTTCGATCAATGGGTCTTTCATGGTGGCTATCCCGAACTAGTGGCCGAATGCGACTGGGATGAGAAGACCGGACTTGCCCATGTCGGCCTCAAGCAGACTCAGAAAACCGGTGACGATGTCCTCATGTTCCACGTCCCGGTGAAGGTCCGCTTCAAGGGCGCCTTCGGCACCGAGGACCGGGTGTTCCTTCTGGAGAGCGGTGCCCAGGACTTCCATGTCGCGCTGCCCTCGGCACCGAAGGTTGTCCGGCTCGACCCCGAGGTCGCGCTGCTGGCGGACATCGACTTCAAGCCGTCATCCACCATGCTGGAGGCGCAACTCAAGGACGGCGGAGATTCAATGGGCCGCGTACTGGCGATCGAACGAATTGCCGACAACGCAAAGGCGGGAGCGGTCGAACTCATTGGGAAATCCCTCAACTCCGACCCGCAGTGGTTCGTCCGACAAGAAGCGGCGGATGCCCTCGCCGACATTGGCAGCGACGAGGCATTGGCGACACTCCGCAGCAGCCTGGCTCAGCCGGATGCCCGGGTCCGCAAGGCGGTGGTTGACGCCATCGGCAGCTTCGTCCAACCCATCGCTGCCGAGACGCTTTTCCCTCTTCTTGCCACCGAAAAGAATCCCGATGTCCGCGGCGCGATCCTTCAAGCCTTGCCACGCCATATCGACGCGAAAACTCGTGCCGAACTCGAGCGCCAACTGGAGTCCGACTCCTTGCGAGATCACCTCTTCGACGCCTCCGTGGCAGGCCTGCGAGCATCGGACGACACCGCGTCGATCGACCCGCTTTTCAAGGCCATCCAGAAACGTGAAAACGAGCTTGAAACCCGAAGCCTCGGACAAGCCCTCTCGACACTCGGGTTTCTCGCCCGCACCCAAGACAACCAATCCGAGATCCTTGAGTTCCTCCTCAAGCGCGTGACCGGCAGTCGTGATTTCGTGGTCAATGGTGCCCTCTCCGGACTCGGAGAACTCGCCGATCCCAAAGCCCGCCCGGTGCTCTCCGCCCTCGCGGTCAAGGCTCCGAACGAACGTCGCCGACAAGCGGCTGCCGATGCACTCGCCAGCCTGAATCGAGGAGTCAAGCCCCCTGAAGCCCTTAACGGACTCCAGACCGACCTCCAGGAACTCCAGAAATCGAACAGCGAGCTGAAGGACGAACTCGAAAGCCTCAAACAGCGCTTCGAAGCCATCTCCGAACGCCCAGGAACCAAGGCTGGCGGGAAGAAGAAGGACTGATTAATGGGAGTGGCCCATCACTTCTTCTTGGGATTTTTCGGCTTTGCAGGCGCAGGCTTCGCGGCTTTTGGCTTCGGAGGCGTGGGCTTGGGAGGTGAGATTTTCATGATTTCGGCATCACTCAGCTCCGAATTCTTGTCCGTATCATACTTCTTGAGCATGGGATCCTGCGGATTGCTTTTGTAGGCCGATTGAATCGCCATCGCTTCGTCCACATTGATGAGCTTGTTCTTATCCAAATCGTATTTTCCCAGGAACTCCGCGAGACCTGCTGGCTGGGCTTGTGGTTTCGCCTGAGGCTTTGGCTTTGCTGGAGCTTTGGGCTGTGCCGGCGGTTTGGGTTGCCCGGGAGCTTCCCCATGAAGGTTGGGGCTGACGATGAGGTTGGTGCAAAGGACGACAGCACAAAGCAGGATCGTGCCAGGAAATCGTGTTTGAGGGTTGGTGCGCATAATGGGCTTCGGTGGGGTTGGAGTCTGGGAGAAAAGCAGTTGCGGCAGAAGTGGTTGGCTCAGCGGCCGAGGTTGTAACGCTACTCAAGCTCTGCCAGTGGCAGCTAGGTCAAATCCCCTGGTTCCACGTCTGCCAGAACGCGGCGTTCGGCAGCCGTCAAATGATTCGCCAGACCCGATTTGAACGGCCTGAACCGTACGAGATTGGCGATGATCATGAACTTTTCCACAGATTCAGGGGAATGAGCCCCAAAGGTGAGCTTCTGCTGAAGAGTCCACAAGAGGGAAATTGACCGGACCAAGTTCGTCACGGCTCTGCGGGGAATTGTGAAGTGGGTCTGTGAGCTGGGGGCTGCGCAATCAAAGGGAGGGAGGCTTGATCTCAATTTTGAATTCCAACTTTCCCCGCATTAAAGCAGATCCCAGTTCGGGAAAATCGGACAAGCGGCAAGCTTTCCAGAGACAAGTCCGTAGGGTCGGCGGTTTTACTCGGGAAGCGAGCCCATGCGCTGGCAAACCGCCGAATGCCGCCGTGTTGATCATGAACCGTTTCCGCCTTTTCTCCTTCGCCCTTGCCGCCGTTCTGGGCGTGAGCTGCAGCCTTCCTTCCGGCTTCACCCGCAGCAGTGCGCCGCTGCCGGTGGCTTGGAAAAATGCCGGAAAATTCCCGGTCGCAGCACCCTCCAGGGACCTTTCGCGCTGGTGGGGTCGTTTCGAGGATCCCACGCTCTCGCGGATCATCGGCGATGCCCTGCGGAACAATCCTGACCTCGCCTCGGCCTCGGCCCGTGTGAGGGAGGCCAGAGCCCGCCGGAATGCCACCGCTTCCTCGCTCTTTCCAAACATCGGCGGATCCGGATCGGTCGGCTCCAGTTCGTCCCAGATCCTCGGCGGTGGCAGCAGCGAAAGCACCTCGTCCTCCGTTGGCCTGAATGCTTCATGGGAAATCGACCTCTTCGGCCGGAACCGCAGCAATGTCGAAGCGGCATCAGCGCAGCTCGGAGCCACCCAGGAAAATTTTCACTCCGCCCAGGCCTCGCTCGCCTCGGAAATCGCGATTGCCTACACCAACCTTCGCGTCAGCGAGGCCGCGCTCGACGTGCTCTATCGCACGATCAAGACCCGCGAGGAAACCAGCAAGCTCGCCACCTGGCGCACGCAATCCGGCGAAGCTGACTCGCTCGAATCCAGCCAGGCCCTCAGCAGCCTCGAACAAGCCAGGGCCGGTGTGCCGTCGTTGCAGCAGTCGATCTCCCAATCACGGAATCTCCTCGCCCTGCTTGCGGGACAGGCCCCGGGTGCCCTTGATGGCCTGCTTTCCTCCGGGAAAAAGTCGATCCCGACTCCCACCAGCAGCCTCGCCATCGGCATCCCGGCCGACACCATTCGCCAGCGCCCGGACGTCCGCATCGTAGGATACCAGCTCCTCGCCGCCGCCGCCAGCACCCGCGCGGCGAATGCCGAACGCTATCCGTCGCTCAATCTAACAGGATCACTCGGATTGAATACGCTTGGCTCCGGCAAGGTCTTCGATCCACAAAGCACCAGCGCGGGCATCGCCGCCGGGATCACCAGCCCGATCTTCAATGCCGGACGCATCCGATCGAACATCGAGGCCCAGGATGCCGCCGAGGAACAGGCCTTCCACGGCTATCGCTCGACGGTTCTAACAGCCCTTTCCGAAGTGGAAGACGCGCTTATCGCCTGCCGCCGTACCGCCGAGCGATTGGCGACCTTGGAAAAGGCCACTACCGCCGCGCGGGAGGCCGGCGAGATCGCCCGCCAGCGCTACCAGACCGGCGAGATCGATTTCATCACCGTGCTCGATGCCCAGCGCTCGCTTCTGGGGCTGGAATCCAGCCTGTTCTCCGTCCGGGCAGACCGCACCATCGCCTACATCCAGCTCTACAAGGCCCTCGGCGGCGGTTGGTCGCCCGGTCTGTGAATCCATTTTCCACCCTCATTGAATGACATCGCACGATTCATCAGAAGATCTCGCCACCATCGTACGCAGCGGGGCCTCACGCCCGGTGAGGAAATGGATTTTCATCGGAGTCGGCGTCGCGCTGATCGGCGTGGGTGCCTGGTATTACTTTCAGTCGGGCAACCTGAATGGTGAGACGAAGGCCGACTATCAGACGGAGAACTCGAAGATCGGCCGCATCGCCCTCATCGTCACCGCTGCTGGAAACCTCGCCCCCACCAACCAGATCATCGTCGGCAGCGAACTCTCAGGTACTGCGAAGGAAGTATTGGTCGACACCAACGATCAGGTGAAAAAGGGCCAGACGCTCGCCAGGCTGGACACCACAAAACTAGACCAGCAGACCGAACGCAGCCGCGCTGCGCTGCTCGCCGCCAAGGCCAGGGTCAGCCAGGCAACGGCCACGGTCGCGGAAAGCAAGGCCTCCCTCGGCCGCCAGGAGGAACTCCTCGAACTCAGTGGAGGAAAGACTCCCTCCCGTGCCGTCATGGAAACCTCGAAAGCCACCCTCGCCCGCGCCCAAGCCGATCTTGAAAGCGCCCAGGCCGCCGTGACCGGAGCGGAGGCGGATGTCCGGGCCTTTGAAAGCGATCAGGCGAAGACCATCATCCGCTCACCGGTCGATGGCATTGTCCTATCGCGATCAATCGAAGTCGGCCAGACCGTCGCTGCTTCGTTCACGGCGCCAACGCTTTTCACCATCGCCGAGGATTTGAAAAAGATGGAGCTGCTCGTCAACGTCTCCGAGGCCGACATCGGACGCATCGAAGTCGGACAGACCGCGACCTTCAACGTCGATGCCTGGCCCACGCGCAGCTACACCGCGAAGGTCAAGAAAGTGGCGTTCGGCGCGGTTGGAACAGGCACCACCGCGAAGGAAGGTTCCTCCACCTCAAACACCGCGGTCACCTACAGCACCGAGCTCGAAGTCACAAACGAGGATCTCTCCCTGCGCCCCGGCATGACCGCGACCGTGGACATCGCCATCGTCGACAAGAAGGACATCCTCGTCGTTCCGAATTCCGCCCTTCGCTTTGATCCCGTCGCTGCGGCCGCCATCGGCAAGCCGGACGCGACCAAGCGCAACCTCGTCCAGAGCCTTTCACCGGGCGGTGGCCGACGCTGGCGTGGCGCCCCTCCTCCCAAGGCGGGTTCATCAGATTCCACCCCAAAGGTCTGGGTTCTCAAGGATGGCGAGCCCTCCGAGATCCCGGTCACGCCCGGCATCACCGACGGTCGCGTCACCGAGATCACTGCTGGTGAGCTGACAGCGGACACGCCCCTCATCATCAGCATCAAGCCGCCGAAAACCGAATGAGTGCTGAGAAGCTCATCCAGTTGCGCGGCATCACGAAGCAATATGGCTCGGGTGACGCTGCCTTCCTCGCACTCCGCGGGGTGGACCTCGACATCCAGCGCGGCGAGTTCGTCGCCATCATGGGTCCCAGTGGCTCGGGGAAATCGACGCTCATGAACCTGCTGGGCTGCCTCGATACCCCCACGTCCGGATCCTACCAGTTCAAGGGAATTTCCGTGGAAGACCTCAACAAGGACCAGCGCTCGCTCCTCCGTCGGCACGCGCTGGGATTCATCTTCCAGGGCTTCAATCTGCTCGCCCGCACCTCGGCCCTCGAGAACGTGGAGCTCCCTCTCCTTTACCGCGGTTACTCCAGAAAGCAGCGCCACGAGATGGCCCGCGAGGCTCTGGCCCAGGTCAGCCTTTCCGACAAGGAGGGAAACACCCCGGCCGAGCTCTCCGGCGGCCAGCAGCAACGCGTCGCCATCGCCCGCGCCATCGTCACCAAGCCGGACACCCTCTTCGCCGACGAACCCACCGGCAACCTCGATTCAAAAACCACCGTCGAGATCATGGAACTCCTCCGCAGGCTCAACGAGGATCGGGGCATCTCCATCATCATGGTCACCCACGAGGACGAGGTCGCGGCCTGCGCACGACGCGTCATCAATGTGAGGGATGGGCTCATTTCTTCGGATGTCAATCAAGACGCAAGACACAAGACGTGAAGACACAAGATGAGACTTCTCCCACCTACGACCTCTCACTCTTCATCCACCTCTTGGTTCTTGAATCTTGAATTCTTGAGTCTTTTCCAATGATCGCCATGTTTTTCAACGCGCTGCTGATCGCCATCCGGGAAATCCGGAGGAACCTGACGCGCTCATTTCTCACCGTGATCGGGATCGTCATCGGCGTCGCTGCAGTCATCACGATCGTCACCCTCGGCCGCGGAACCACCGAGACCGTGAGGCAGCAGATTTCAAGAATGGGCAACAACCTGCTCGTCGTCCGTCCCGGCCAGGGTTGGGGTAGCAGCGGAGCTCCACAATTCAGCATGCAGGATGTCGAGGCGATCCGCGATCAGGTTCCCGGAATCGCGGCGGTGGCCCCTTTCGTTTCCAACAACGCTTCCATTGTCTACCAAGATCGGAACCGCACGTTTGACGTTCAGGGCACCACGCCCAACTACTTCGCCATCGCGAACTGGACGGTCGGAACCGGCCGGTTTTTCACGGAGGCTGAGCTGACCGAATCCGCGCCGGTCTGCGTCATCGGGGAAACCATCCGCAAGGAACTCTTCGGCGAAGGGGTGGATCCTGTCGGCAGCAAGGTCCGGGTGAAAAGCCTGACCCTCGAGGTCATCGGAGTTACCGGCGCGAAGGGCCAGGGCGGCTTCAGCGACGATCTCGATGACAACGTGATCACTCCCTACACCACCGTCATCCACCGTCTCTCGGGCCGTCAGGGCGGAAGGAATTTCAACCAGGTGATGATCTCGGGCGAACAAGGCTATCCCACCGCCAACATCGTGGCGGACGTGGCAGCACTGCTGCGTGAGCGCCGCAAGATCACCGCCAGCGAGGAGGACAACTTCAATGTCTTCGATTCGCAGCAGCTCGCCGAGGTGATGAGCTCCAGCACCAAGGTGATGACCTCCTTGCTCGGCTGGGTAGCGGCGGTCAGCCTGCTGGTCGGCGGCATTGGAATCATGAACATCATGCTCGTTTCCGTCACCGAACGCACCCGGGAGATCGGCATCCGCCTCGCCATCGGCGCACGGGCGCGGGAGGTGCTGCTCCAATTTCTGGTGGAGGCCGTGACGCTTTCCTGCATCGGCGGTGTGGCAGGAATCGCCGTTGCCTTCGTCTTCTGCTACTTCGGTGCGGACAAGATCGGCGCGCCCTTCCTGTTCGATCCGAAGATCAACCTCATCGCCTTCCTCTTCTCCGCCGCCATCGGCATCCTGTTTGGCTTCATGCCCGCCCGCCGCGCCGCCGCCCTCGATCCGATCGAGGCACTGAGACATGAGTGAGGGTTTTCAACATCCTGGCGGGAAAGTGGGTCATGGAACCCATTGGCAAACACGCCGTTCCCAGCCAGCAGCTTTCACGCGTAGCGGTCGGGCGACAGCATCGTGAGATCATGTGATGGGGTTTCGCGATCAACCAGTTGTGCGGCGAGTTCGCCGCTGACGGGGCCGAGGCTGATGCCCATCATTGAGTGGCCGGTGGCAACGACGAGATTCGATGCTGCCTGGGTTCTCCCAAGGTAGGGCATGCCGTCGGGCGAGCAGGGTCGGAAGCCCTGCCAGGGCTTGATGCCATCGAAGTCGGAGACCTGGAACTTCGGGAAATACTTCGGCAGTGATTTGAGAATGCCCTGCACGCGGCGAGGCTCAATGTGTTCCTTCTTGCCACTGATTTCCATGGTGCCACCGACACGCAGGGCCCCATTGATCGGTGTGATCGCGACGCGGGCCTCGGTGAAGACGGAGCAAAGTGTCGGCAGCTCGACCGGGTTCGGCAGGGTCAGGCTGTAGCCCTTTCCGGCCTGCATCGGGATGCGCAGTCCTAGGTCCTTCACAAGATCATCCGACCAGGCCCCGGCGCAAAGGACGAACTCATCGCCTTCGATTTCACCAGCGGAGGTCTTCAGCGCGATTAGCTTATTTCCCTCTCGCTTCCAGCCTTCGAAGCTGGTGTTCCAGAGAAACTTGCCACCGCCTTCACGGATGCGGCGCTGATAGGCGGCGATGAGACGATTGGGATCGAGATGGCAGTCCTTCGGAAACCAAACCGAGCCGGCGACATCCATCGTGATTGTCGGATCGAGCTTCGCGGTGGCAGCGGCATCGAGCACCTCCGCCGGCACTCCGAGGCTGCGGGATTTCGCGGCGACAGCGGCTTCTTCATCGAGTCCGTGCTGGGTCTTGCAGAGCATCAGCAGGCCCTTTTTCACGAGGCCGAAATCCTCTCCGGAATCGGCGAGGTCGTCATAGATCGCGCGGCTGGCGAGATTGAGATCACGCAGCACCGGCGAGGCACGATCGACGTGCTTGTGGTTTGCTGCGGCCATGAATTTCAGGCCCCAGGAAACCAGACCGAAGTCGAGGCGCGGCTTGATGTAGAATGGCGACTCGGGATTCCACATCCACTTGAAGCCAAGGGCCACCATGCCCGGCGCGGCGAGCGGGATGAAATGGCTTGGCACGATCATGCCCGCGTTTCCAAACGAGCAACCGTCGCGCTGTTCGGGAGAACGATCGACGACCGTGACGCGGTGGCCGCGCCTGAGGCATGCATCTGCCGTGGCGAGTCCGATGATGCCGCCGCCGAGGATGACGATGTGTTTCGACATGGAAGAGGAGGATCAGCAGATGCCGTTGACGAAGGGATCGGTAGGATCGAAGCAGAGCGTGGTTTCCGCCATGATGTGGGCTTCGCCGGTGATCGTCGGGATGATCTCCCCAGTGGCTTGATCTACCCAGACGAAGGAGCTGCTGAACGAGCTTCCAATGATGCTTTCCTGAACCCAGTTCTGCCCTTCCGCGAGGACACCGGATGCCGCGAGGCAGGCGAGCTTCGCACTGACTCCAGTGCCGCAGGGCGAACGGTCGTAGGCCTTGCCGGGGCAGAGCACGAAGTTTCGTGAATCGCCACCGTGAAGGCCGGGGCCGAAGAGTTCGATGTGATCGACCTCCGGGAAACCGCTCGCATTGAGTGACTGACGGATCGACCAGGCGGTATTCGTCAGATCCTCCACCTTGTCATCCTCGCGAAGCGGGATCGAGGTGGTGAGGAAGAACCAGTTGCCCGCCCAGGAGATATCGCCAGTTACCTTGCCAAGGCCGAGAACCTCGATCTCGACTCCGGCATGGGTGCGGATGCTTGGGACGTTGGTGATCGAGACGCTGCCATTCTCATGAAGCGTGGCGATGACCACGCCGACCGGTGTGTCGATCCGATGGGCTCCCACCCCGATGCGGCCTAGATGGGCCAGGGTCACGATCAGTCCGATCGTGCCGTGGCCGCACATGCCGAGGTAGTCGACATTGTTGAAGAAGATGATGCCGGCCGCGCAATCCGGCTCGTAGGGCTCCACCAACATCGCACCGACCATCACATCCGAGCCACGGGGCTCGAGCACGACGGACTTACGGAAGTCGTCGTGCTTCTCACGAAAGCAGGTGACGCGTTCCGAAAGCGGTCCTGAACCAAGGTCAGGGCCTCCGGAGATGACCACGCGGGTGGGTTCGCCACCCGTGTGGGAGTCGATGATGGAGACGCGTTTCATCCGAATTACTTGCGCTTTGGAAGCTTCGGCCGGTTGGCGAGGCCATCGTGGATGACCTTGAGCACGGCCTTGCGCTCGGCACCCTTGAGGAGGGTGCGCGGGGCACGGACCCACTCGGCTCCGAGTCCGCATTCCTGAACGCAGAGCTTGATGTTCTGGACGAACTTGATGTTCACATCGAGGTGAAGCAGCGGCGTGAACCAGCGATAGATCTCGAGGGCCTTCTTCCACTCACCGGCCTGCATGAGGTCCCAGAGATACTGGTTTTCCTCGGGGAATGCGATCCCGGTTCCAGCGACCCAGCCGTCGATTCCGAGCACGGCGCTTTCCAGCGCGAGGTCATCGACGCCGGTGAAGATCGAGTAGCGGTCACCGACGGTGTTGCGCAGATCGGTGATGCGGCGGGTGTTGCCGGTGCTTTCCTTGAGCGAGGTGAAATTCTTCACGTCGGCCAGCTTCGCGAACATTTCCGGAGTGATGTCGTTTCCGTAGCTGATCGGGTTGTTGTAAATCATGATCGGCAGCCCGGTGGCCTTGGCAACGCCGCGCAGATAGCCAATCGATTCCTCGGGATCGGTGGTATTGTAGCTCATGGCGGGCATGACCATGTAGCCATCGGCACCGAGCTTTTCGCAGTCCTTCACGTAGCGGCTCGCCTCAAGCAATGAGGACTCCGCCACCCCGCTGACGACCGGAATGCGCCCTTTCACGACGCCGACCATTTCCTTCATCACGAGACGCTTTTCCTCGGCGCTGAGGGTTTGGTTTTCCCCGAGCGAGCCGAGGTAGACCAGACCGCTGATGCCGGACTTGATGAGGATTTCAGTGTGTCGGGCGGTCGCATCAAGATCGAGCGAGCCGTCCTTGTGCATTTGAGTGGTGATGGCCGGGAAGACTCCGGTCCAGGTTCCCTTGCGGGTGCGGGATGTAGACGCCATGTCGGGAAGCTAGATCAGAAACCGCAGCCCGGTATTGTTTGAAATCCGCTGATGGGCCACAAAAACGAGCAAGCCAGCGACGTTTCCATCCGCTATTACAGTAACGGATCGTGCCATTCCGGCCCCCATTCCTTTTCCCCATGACACCACACGGACAATCCTTCATCGCAGGCCAACGCCTCGCCGGCACCGGCAGCTCTTTTCAAGTCGTCTCTCCGCTGGACCGCTCGGTTCTGGCTGGGGAATTCCTGACAGCGGGAGAATCCCAAGTCGACGCCGCCCTGCTCGCCGCGGCCGACGCGCATGCGGCATTCGCGGCTGCGGATGGTCAGACACGCGCCGCCTTTCTCGAAGCGATCGCCGATGAAATTCTCGCTCTCGGCGACACCTTGATCGATCGCGCGATGCTCGAAAGCGGCCTGCCGAAAGCCCGCCTTGAAGGCGAACGCGGCCGCACCGTCGGGCAGCTCCGCCTGTTTGCCCAGCTCGCTGCCACCCACTCCTGGGTCGAGGCCCGCATCGACCCGGCTGATCCAGCTCGCCAGCCACTGCCGAAGCCCGACCTTCGTCGCCTGATGGTTCCGATCGGACCGGTGGTCGTCTTCGGCGCCAGCAATTTCCCCCTCGCCTTCTCAGTCGCCGGAGGTGACACCGCCTCGGCCCTGGCCACAGGAAATCCGGTCGTCGTGAAAGCCCACGAAGCCCACCCCGGCACCTCCGAGCTCGTCGCGGAAGCCATCACGGCGGCTGCGGAAAAGGTCGGCCTTCCTGCAGGAGTCTTCTCGATGGTCCAAGGCTCAGGAAAGGTCCTCGGCCCCTGGCTCGCGAAACATCCGGCCACGAAGGCCATCGGCTTCACCGGTTCGGAAACCGCGGGCCGCGCCCTGTTCGATCTCGCCGCCTCACGTCCGGATCCGATTCCCGTCTTCGCCGAAATGGGCAGCCTCAATCCGGTGGTCATTCTTTCCGGAGCACTCGCCAGTCGCGGCGCGGCGATCGGCACTGCCCTGGCCCAGTCGATCACTCTCGGTGCCGGACAATTCTGCACCAAGCCCGGCCTGTTCTTCACCACGGATGGCGAAGGCCTCGATTCATTCCGTGAAGCGCTCGCCACGACGATCTCGGGACTCATTCCCTCGACGATGCTGCACCCCGGCATCGCCGATCACTTCAACTCGAAGTGCGGCGCGATCAAGAGCCACTCCGGCATCAAGCTGCTCGCCACCACCTCGACCGAAGCCGATCCAAACGCCACCCAAGGCCAGCCGCTCGTTCTGGAAATCACCGCCGCGCAGTTCATCTCGGACGACACCTTCCACCACGAGGTCTTCGGCCCATTCGCCATCCTTGTGGTCGCAGAGGACGCCACCGAACGCGATGCTGCAATCTCGAAGATCGGCGGACAATTGACCGCCACGATCTACGGCGACGAGGCTGAACTGACCACCGCCCAGCCGCTGGTCGCCCAGCTCGGCGGCCTCGCGGGTCGTGTCATTTTCAATGGCGTGCCGACCGGTGTTGAAGTCTTCCACGCCATGCAGCACGGCGGCCCCTACCCGGCCTCGACCGATTCACGTTTCACCTCCGTGGGAACCGCCGCACTGTTCCGCTTTGTACGACCTGTCTCGTACCAGAACGCACCGCAGTGCCTCCTTCCTCCAGCGCTTCAGGACAAGAACCCGCTGGGCATCATCCGTCTCGTCAACGGCCAGCCTTCCGCCGACCCGCTTCCATGAAACGCCTCCTTCCGGTTTTCCTCTCGCTCATGCTTCCACTCGGAGCGCAGGGATTGAAGGAAGCGCGCGATCGCGCGGATCGGCTGGGAAAAAGCGCCCGCCAACTGGTCATTCGCGAGGATTTGAAGATCGCCTGGGCCGCTGACGGACGCAGCCTCGTCTATCAGGTCGGCATTGAAGAAAATCGAAAGCAGGCCTTCGAGGTCGATCTAACAACCGGCAAGAAAACCGAGACCCAGGACCCGCAGGCCCTGAGCAAGGTTGGCAAGCGCGAGATCCCCGCAGTCGCTCCGGATCAAGTCCCGCGGCGCTCGCGTACGACTGGAGGCGAGCAGGGTCTGAGCATTGAGAACGCCACCGGATCAGTCGTTCGCGTGGAGTGGATCGGCTTCGACGGAAAGCCCCAGCCCTTCGGTGACCTCCAGCCCGGGGCGACCGCGACCCAAGGCACTTACGTCGGGCATGTCTGGCGCATTTCCCGCGGTGATGGGACCACGCTCGCCAGCGTCGTCACGCCGGATTATCCAAGTCTTGTCAAGGTCACTGGCCCCATCACTTCCAAGCCCAGATCCGGTGATGGAAAGTCTCCCGATGGGAAATGGATGTCCTTCATTCAAAATGGCAGCCTGATGGTCAAACCCGCCGCTGGCGGTGAACCCACCCGGCTTGCTGACGGCTCCACGGACGATGGCTTTCAAGGTCCGATCCAGTGGTCTCCCGACTCCTCGCGGCTGATTGTTTTCCGCTCAAAGTCGGTGTCGACGCGCATGGTCACCCTCGTCGAGTCCTCGCCCAAGGACCAGCTCCAGCCGAAGGTGGAAACCATTCCCTACCCCAAGCCCGGCGACCCGATCCGTCAGCCGAAACCGCATCTCTTCGATATCGCCAAGCGTGCTGAAATCCCGGTCGACGACGCCCTCTTCGCCAACCCCTGGAGCATCGACGATGGCGAGTGGTCCCCCGACTCGAAGGAATACAGTTTCGTCTTCAACCAGCGCGGCCACCAGATCCTCCGCATCCTCGGCATTGGCTCCGGCGATGGAAAAGTCCGCGTCATCCAGGAGGAGAGCTCGAAGACCTTCATCGACTACTCGCAGAAATCCTTCATTCAGCGACTGCCCGACACCGGTGAGATCCTGTGGATGTCCGAGCTCGATGGCTGGAACCACCTCTACCTCATCGATCAGAAAAGCGGCTCGGTGAAACGCCAGATCACCAAGGGCGAGTGGAACGTCCGCAGCGTCGTTTCCGTCGATGAAAAGGCCCGCACCGTCCTGATCAAGGCCATGGGCATTCATCCCGGACAGGATCCGTATTTCGTCCATTTCGCACGCATCAGTCTGAATGGTGGAGCGCCGACCTTGCTCACCACCGGCAACGGCGATCACAAGATCACCTTTTCCCCGGATGGAAATCACTACACCGATCGCTGGTCGCGCGTCGATCAGCCACCGGTCGTTGAGGTCCATCGCACCTCGGACGGCAAGTTGATCGCCGAACTTGAACGCGCCGATGACTCCGCGCTCTTAAAAACCGGGCTGAGCCGACCGGAGCCCTTCGTCGCGAAAGGCCGTGACGGAAAGACTGACATCTACGGAGTCATTGTGAAACCTTCCACCTTCGACCCCGCGAAACACTATCCCGTCGTCGAGCAGATCTACGCTGGCCCACACGACTTCTTCGTTCCCAAGGACTACTCTGCCTGGATGGGCCTGAACAAGATGGCAGAGCTCGGATTCATCGTCGTCATGGTCGATGGCATGGGCACCAACTGGCGCGGCAAGGCCTTCCACGACGTCGCCTGGAAAAACCTCGCCGACGGCGGTCTGCCGGACCACATCGCCTGGCTGAAGGCCGCCGCCGCCTCGCGGCCCTGGATGGACCTTTCCCGCGTCGGCATCTACGGCGGCAGCGCCGGGGGGCAGAACGCCCTTTCCGCCCTGCTTCACCATCCGGAATTCTACAAGGTCGGCGTCGCCGACTGCGGCTGTCACGACAACCGCATGGACAAGATCTGGTGGAACGAGGCCTGGATGGGCTGGCCGGTTGATGACAGCTACGCGAAAAACTCCAACGTGACCGACGCAGCCAAGCTTCAAGGCAAGCTCCTATTGATCGTCGGCGAAATCGACCACAACGTCGACCCCTCCTCCACCCTGCAGGTGGTCAACGCCTTGCAAAAGGCGGACAAGGACTTCGACATGCTCATTATCACCGGATCCGACCATGGAGCCGCAGAATCGCCCTACGGCAGCCGACGCCGCAGCGACTTCCTGGCCACGCACCTACATCCGTGAAACTCATTATTTCAAACGTTTAGGAATGGCTTCTTGAGGGACTTACAGCCGGCAAATCGCACTTTTGATTCGACATTCCAGGAAATGCACGGCCACTATTCAGCTTCATTTGTAAATACGGTCAGCATGTTTGAGACATTCATTTTTAGAGTTGGATTTACCGGGAACTCGCCTGAGCCGCGATCAGATCCTCGTTCATCCTCCCCTGGCTTGATGGCCTTTGCCTCGCCACCTGCTGCACCAACTGCGGCTCCCCCTGCCTTCCGGTTCCTGAATTCTGAAGTTTCTCCCCCATTTGGGGTAATTTCAGTAAACTCATTGTAATTACCGGTCTGGTTGGGCTACCATCCTTAAAACCTGTTTTCGAACGAAGCCATTTCGCAAATTCACCCGCTTCCAGTTTCCCAGCTCCAAAATTTTCCAGCCTTCCGAGCGCGGAAGTCCAACCTCTGAAATCCAATGAAGACGCCAATCCCATCCCGCTTCCGGAAAAAATCCGGATTCAGCCTGATCATCACCCTCGTGATGATGGTGCTGCTTACCACGCTGGGACTCGGACTTCTCAGCCTGTCCACGGTTTCCCTCCGCTCAGCCACACAGGGCAGCGCCAATGCGGTGGCCAGGAACAACGCGAGACTGGCCCTCATGCTCGCCATCGGTGATTTGCAGAAATCCCTCGGTCCGGACAAGGCCGTCAGCGCCCAATCCGAAATCCTCGCCACGAACCCGGCGAAACCCCGTCTCGCAGGCGTCTGGGAGTCCTGGGACTACAAGCCTGATGCGACCTCGCTCGATTACGCGGGGGAGAAGCAAAACCGCTTTCGGCGCTGGCTGGTCTCCTCGGCGACTCCCACCGACGTGATCAATCGCAACTTCTTTAATACCGCCTGGAAGGAGAAAACCGTCGAATTGGTCGGAAAAGCCTCCCTTGGCGGAAAAGCCTCGGATGCCGACAAGTCCATCGCCGGTCTTGTCCCGGTCGCGAAGGACGGGAAGGTTTTAGGTTCCTACGCCTGGCAGGTTTCCGACGAATCCACCAAGGCCCGCATCAATCTCTACCGCAAGCCCGCCGCCACCACCGACCCGCTCTGGCAGAAGCGCGCTGTCCTGGCCGGCCACCGCCCGGACCCGACCGTCATGAAGGGCATCAACGCCGGCAACCTTTCCTTCCTGCCGAACGACCAGACCTCCTCGGATTTCATCAAGGCGGACGCGACCACCGGCAAGATCCTCGACCTCGAACAGGTCAACCTACTGGACCCCGACAGGACCATCCGGCAGTTCCGCAATGACGTCACCACCAGCTCCCTCGGCGTCCTTACGGACGTCCGCCGCGGCCAGCTCAAACAGGACCTTTCGTCAGTCTTCGAATTGTCCACCTCGCTCAACAACATCGTTCTGCCGACCGAGTTCAGCGGCAAGCGCCTCTATCAATCGACCCACAACATCGGTGGCAATGCGGTTTCAGACCCCTACTGGAGCACGCTCTCCAGCTACTACAACTCCTTCAGGGGCATCACCACTCCGGATACCTCGCCTACCTACTACCAGTTTCCGACGGAGGATATCCTCATCACTAGCCCTGACCCTACGCCGAAGAAGTTTTTCCCGGGTCCGGTCATCGCCAAGGTTGAAATGCTGTTCAACTTCGTCGCCCGCGATTCCCACTCGGGTTGGGTCGCCTCCCTGAAGACCGTGGATCCGAAGTTGGTCTACATGGGACATCTGGTCTACACGCCCCTCGTCACGCTCCACAATCCTTACAACGTCAACATCTCCTTCGACAACATGGAGGTGGTGATCCGCAACGTTCCGATCGCATTCAACTTCTACGTCAACAACCTGCCTCAGAGCAGCCAGCTCGTCTCGCTGAACGAGTACTTCGTCAACGCCGCCCAGCGCGGTGAAAAGAGTTTCAACATCAACATCGCCAACTGGACAGCTCCGACAAGCACCAGCAGCAGCGGCCCCATCGTCATGAAGCCGGGGCAAACCCTGGTCTGTGGTCCCTATCTCGATCCGGGCGCGTCCTTCAGCAACAACAAGGGCACTCCGTTCTTCGACTATCAGAACAACCTGACCGGGGTCGACAACAACGGCAATGTCACTGCCGCCATCAATGGGAGCCCGGGATTCAAGGGGGCTTGTGTTGGCTTCGATCTGGACTGGCTGACTCCCACCCACAGCGGCTACAGCTCCGGTCAGCAGACCGACAACAACATGGGCATCTTCGGCCTTCGTGCTGACGATCAGGTCTACATCGAGTACGCGATCAAGCAGCCGAGCTCCGGAACCAGCAACACTTCGTTCGATGTGACCGCCAAGATTACCGCCCAGAACCGGACTTACAACTACGGCGGCCTCAGCTTCCAGTATCAGGACACTGCCACCCTGCAGAAGTTCTTTCCGAAGACCTACCGCTATCCAACCACGGGTAGCATTGCCGTGGCCGATGCCTACGTCCCCAACACGGACCCCATCTCCTCGCATCCACGGGCGAAGTCCTTCTGCATGTTTTCCGCCTACGCGCGCACCACCAGCGGCGGAGTCTATGAAACCGGCAAGCGCACCGCCTCCGGTGCAGGCGTCAACACCCTGCTTGATGGCAGTCTGGCAGGAAAGCCCATGTTGTTCCACAACCCGGCGAGGACGGTCGTCGCGATCAACCTCCAGCGCGAGAAGCCCGGCGGCCAGTCGCACGAACTGAATTTCCAGCCGCTCGTGAAGGGCTCGGTGGACGACGTCTTCGAGAGCGACGCCACCAACCGCACCAACTGCCTCACCGGAAACACCACCGCCACGGGCATCAAGTCCGGCAGCTACCTCGAACTTCCCACCGGGCCGATGCAGTCCATCGCCGATTTCCGCCGCTCGAATGCGCTGACCACTCCCTACCTTCCGAACTTCGTGCAACCGGTCGCCAACTCCATGGTCTCGCCGCTGATGTCCACGAACAAGGTCACCCAGACCGACACCACCATCGCTTCCTACGCCCTGCTCGATCAGTCGGTCCTCGCCAACCACGCGTTTTATGACCGCTTCTACTTCTCGACCTTCGCGACCTATTCGAACAACCCGCCTGCCACGGCATTTGATGGCTTCATCAATTCCACAACGCCCCTGATCTCCCAATCATTCCAAGCCTACCTGCCGGAAGGCAAGACCGCCCAAAGCGCCAAGGACGAACTCTTCAGCTCAGGAAAGCCAAAGGACGGCACCTACAAGCTGTCAGCGGAGTATCAGATGGTAAAAGGCCCCTTCAACGTCAACTCGACCAATGTTCAAGCCTGGAAGGCCGTCCTCGCCTCAATGAGCAAGAGCGACATCGTCAGCCTGTGGGCGAAGAACTCCGTTCTTGAAGTCATCAAGTCGAAGGGGACGCCGATCCTGCCAATGACCCTGATCAACGGCGGCGGGACGAAAAGTGTCACGGTCGACCCAAACAAGATCGACAACAGCCGCACCAACGAATGGAACGGATATCGGGAGCTCTCCAACGACGAGCTTGAAACCCTCGCCACCAAGATCGTCGAGCAGGTCCGCCTGCGCGGTCCATTCCTCTCGATGTCGGAATTCGTGAACCGCCAGATCGGAACGGAATCCCCGCTCACCCGCAACGGAGCCCTGGAGGAAGCCATCACCCAAGCCAAGATCAACGATTCCGTTTATACCACCCAGGTACCCATCACGGCTGCCGACATCAGCAACACCACCCTCTACAACTACAAGACACCGACCGCTTCGGTGGGGAATCCCGCAGCCGGCGCGCCCGGCTGGATCAGTCAGGGTGACCTGATGCACATCATCGAGCCCTCCGCCACGGTCCGCTCAGACACCTTTGTCGTCCGCACCTGCGGCCAGGCGCAGGACTCCACCGGAAAAGTCACCGCCCGCGCCTACTGTGAGGCCGTCGTCCAGCGGGTTCCGGAATATGTGGTTTCCGATAGTGCCGCGAACCGGCCCTCGGCGAACGCCTACACCGATGTCAACGTTGCCTCTGAAAACAAGTTCTTCGGTCGCCGCATGAAGGTGGTATCCTTCCGCTGGCTCACGAGCACCGAAATCTGATTCCCGATGATCCAATCCAAATCCCTTCTCCTCCTCGCCGCCCTGCTGCTTCCTGCCCTGGGCCTGGGCCAGCAATCCACTCCCGGCTTTCAAATCCGCGCAGTCCTTCAAGACCCGGTCAACCCGGTTGCCGAGCTTTACCTGCCTGACCAGACCGGTCTTCTGGTGAAGCTCAACCTCCAACCGGAAGGCCTCACAAAGCCGCAGCCCGCCTCACTCATCAACGGCTCGCTGCTTCTTTTCAACAACGACAAGGTGGACCCAAGGAAGCCGGAAGCCGCGGCTGCACTGGCCGCCAAGATTCCGATTCCTCAAAACTCCACCCGCGGCATCCTGATCGTGGTTCCTTCACCCGCCGGAACCAAGCCCGCATACCAAGGGGTGTTCGTGGACGACACGCCCGCCGCCTTTCCAAAAGGAGAGTCAAGGGTCCTGAGCCTTCTTACGGTGGAAACCGCGATCGAGGCAGGCGAGCACAAGCTGCCTGTGCAACCTGGAAAACTAACCCTCGTTCCTCCGGTCACAAAGCGGGATGAGTTCAACAACTCCCAAACCAACTTCTACTACCGCGAAGGGGAGTCCTGGGTCGCCTTTACGGAGCGAAAGCTCAAGTATCTGGATGACTTCCGCCGGATCTTCATTGTCTACGTGACGCCTGGATCCACACGCCCTTTCGTCACCACGATCCTCGACGTGGCCCCGGCGGTTCTGCCCGGCCAGAAGCCCTGAGAACTTCGTCGGAGCTGCGGCCCCACCGATTTGCAGAAGTTTTTGCGACCGTTCCCTGCCCGAGCGGTTATAGTCCTAGGCCATGAGGCTTCACCGCTGGGTTCTTCTCTGTCTGCTTTTCGCTGCCTTCATGGCCGGTGGCTACTTTCTTGCCCGGAACGCAGGCTCTGCCAGCCAGACCGTTTCCAGACCAGCAGCGCCGTCTCGTGATCCATTCGCTGGTTTCGACAACACGCCCAGAATCCCCGGCAGCGGCGAGCGCCCGGACGTGAAGATCCGGCTTGACTCGGACGCCCTCGAAAAGGGAGCCATCGCCGGACAACGCTCGATCGTCTTCTCCGACCGTGAGTCGATGGAGCGCTTTCTGGCGAAAATCAAGGGCAAGGGATTCTCCATGCTGGGCCGGATCGACGCCCTGAACGCCCTGCGGATCGGCTTCCTCAGCGCCGCCGATCTTGCCGCCCTGCTCGACGGCTCCGAGCAGACCGGCTTCATCTTTCCCGTCGTGGTGCCGGAGCTCCCGGATGGCACCGTCCAGCCCGGAGCCATTCCACTGGGCAACGGACTCGCCTCCTGGCTCGGCATCGCCGGCTATGACCGCTCGGCCTGGGGAAATGGCGTGCTCATCGCCGTGCTCGATACCGGGGTCTCGCCGAACTCCTCCGTCTACGCACGGACCCGACAGATTTCCCTGGTCGATCTTCCCAGTGACCTGTCGACCCTGAACGGCCACGGCACAGCGGTCACTTCGCTGATCAATCAGGTAGCTCCGGACGCCGACTATATTTCGATCCGTATCGCCGACGATGCTGGTATCTCGAACAGCTTCCTCATCGCCCAAGGCATCCTCGCCGCTGTCGATGGTGGGGCCAAGATCATCAACATCTCCATGGGCGGCGATGGATACAGCGCGATCCTTGAAAGCGCCGTCAAATACGCCCAGGAACGCGGCGTCGTGATCTTCGCCGCCGCCGGCAACAAGGGCATCGATCAGATCGCCCAGCCCGCCGCCCTCCCGGGGGTGATCCCGGTCATGTCTGTCGATGCCGTGGGCGATCACCTGCTTTTCTCCAACACCGGCAGCACCAGTGCCTACTCCGCCCCCGGCTACGCGGTGAATGCTGAAGGGATCGACGGTGGGATCGTCTCCTTCACCGGCACCTCCGCCAGCACGCCGATCGCGGTGGGCACCCTGGCCGCCGTGATGTCCAACAACGTCAACAAATCCGTCTCCGCCAATCAGGGTGTCGAGCTGATCAATACCAACCTCAATGAAGCCGGAGCCCCCGGAGCGGACGTCACCTATGGCGGTGGCTTGCTCGATCTGGGCCGGGTGTTGCAAAGCTCGACGGCAGGCATCATCGACGCGGCCGTAGCCTCCCAATGGGTCGTCAGCGGCACCAACGGCCTGACCCTCCAAGTCACCGTCCAGAACCAGGGCACGGCTCCGCTTTTCAACCTGCCGCTGCAGGTCACCACGCCTGCCGGCACGCAGTCGATGAACGTGGGATCACTCACTGCCGGGAAAATCCAGACCTTCAATATCGCCGTGCCCGCCACGACCTCCCCGGTCAGCTTTCAATCCAGCATCCGCGTTTCGAATGGCCAGGCCGATGTGAATCCGGCTAACAATCAGCGCGTCGATGTCTACACTCCTCCGGCTTCTCAGTAGTCTCTGCGCGATCGTCACGACCGCCAACGCCGCCCCCGATGTCTGGGTCGCGGCCAACTCCGGAGCCACTCCATTCAATCAGCTCAGCGTCTCCGGCAACGCCTGTGGACCCGCCTCGTTTCTGAATGCGATCCGCTTTGGTGATCAGAACTGGCAACGAGCCATGGAAATGATCGTCGGCAACAGCGACAAGACGAAGCTCTCCTACACCCTCCGCGTCTACGGACTCCGCCCCTCCACCCAGCTTGCTGGTCGCACGCGCTGGTCCCGTTCCGGCATCAACGTCGAGGATCTCATCGCGATGGGGAACGATGTCCTCCGTGGCCGTCTCCTCCCCGAACTCAAGGGCGAAGTCCTCCTGCCGAAACCAAGGGAATCTGCGGCGGAACTGCTCGCACGTTCACACGCCACTCTCGTCAAATCCTTTCGGAACGGACTGCCACCCATCGTCAGTGTCCGTCGCCAGGTGCTGCGAAAAGGCCACGATGGAAGACCCGCATGGCTCACGATCGAAAGCCACTTCATCACCCTTCTTCGCATTCCTGGAAAGATTGATGCCGCCACCGGATCATTCGCCTTCGATTACCTCGATCCATGGGGCGGCAAGCGCTGCTCCGGCACCCTTCGCATCGCTCCTCCCGATGCCACCGCCTACGGACTGATCGCCGACCTTCCCTCGAGCCCGGTCGGGAAGAAGCTCGTGAAGGAGGGCGAACGCAGCGCCGTCACCCTCTCCGCCGTCGTCGGAAGGTGGTGAATGGGGAGAAGACAATCCTGTTCAGGCGTGCTTGCTGACCCAAGGCAGGGCATTTCATTCGGGAAATAGGCTTCCGTCACGCCAATAAAAAGGGCGCGGCAGGAAGATCCCGCCGCGCCGCTTGTCTTGAGGATTAGTCGAACCGATCAGGGTGTGTCGCTGAT
>JANOBS010000136.1:0-2242 GCA_031411755.1 Luteolibacter sp.
TGGATCTACACCACCTACAACGGCTACCGCCTGCGTTGGAATGGCAGCGCCGCGCCCTTGCAGGAATCCACCCCCGGAAACGGTGGCCAGTGGGGACTCGCGCAGGATGACTTTGGCAAGATGTGGTGGTCGAACGCCGGGGGTGAGAAAGGCCTTTGGAACTTCCAGGTGCCGATCATTTACGGGGCCATCAACGCACCCAGCCAGAAGCCCGCCGACTTCGACAACGTCTGGCCACTGGTCGCGCTCGGCGATTTCCAAGGTGGCACGAAACGTTTCCAGTCTCCGGAAAACAAGGCCCTTAACCACTTCACCGGCTGCTGCGGCCACACGATTTTCCGTGGGGATCGACTGCCTGCTGACATGCGCGGAAATGTCTTCCTGCCCGAGCCCGTCGGTCGCCTGATCCGTCGCGCCACGGTCAAGGTCGAAGACGGCGTCACGAAGCTCGAGAACCCCTATGGCCAGAGCGAGTTCATCCGCAGCACCGACCCGAACTTCAGGCCGATGAACATGACCACCGGCCCCGATGGTTGCCTCTACATCGTCGACATGTATCGCGGCATCATCCAGGAAGGAAACTGGACCCGTGAAGGCAGCTTCCTGCGCGATCGCATCAAGGAGAACGGCATGCAGAACATCACCGGCCACGGACGCATCTGGCGTCTCGTCCACAAGGACTTCAAGCCCGGCCCACAGCCGAAGATGCTCGATGAAACACCCGCCCAGCTCGTGCAGCACCTGAGCCATCCGAACGGCTGGTGGCGGGATACCGCCCAGCGGATGCTCATCGTAAAGGGCGACAAGTCCGTCGTCCCCGCACTCATCAGCATGGCTGCGAATGACAAAAACCCACTCGCGCGAATCCATGCCCTATGGACCCTCGAAGGCTTGAACGCGCTTCATCCGGAAAACATTTCCAGCGCCCTGAGCGCCGTCGAACCACAGATCCGCGCACAAGGCATCCGCGCCGCCGAGTCCATCTTGAAAAGCAACAGCGACCACAGCGACCTCGTCACCGGAATCGAGGTACTGGCTGCCGACAAGGATCCCTCCGTCCAGCTCCAGGTCATCATGACCCGCAAGCTCCTGAAATGGCCGGACTGGAAAGCGAAGGCCCAGGCCGTGATCGCCACCTCAACGTCGGCAGGCATCCGCGAGATCGGCAGCAAGCTGCTCGCCGAACCACCGAAGCTCGCCGCAGGAGATTTCAGCAAGGATCAAAAAGCCTCGCTCGAACGCGGTCAGGAAATCTTCGCGTCTGTCTGTTTCGCCTGCCATGGATTCGATGGCAAAGGCATGCCGATGGCGGGCAATGCCAACGTCACCCTCGCCCCGCCGCTCGCCGGATCCAAAACTGTGAAGCGTGGAGACTCCCTCCAGAGAGTGCTCCTTCACGGCTTGGCAGGCCCGATCGAAGGCAAGACCTATGAGTCCCAGATGATGACGATGGCCAGCAACTCTGATCAGTGGATCGCCGATATTTCCAATTACGTCCGCAACAGCTTCGGCAACCAGGGCCCGCTCGTCACCGCCCCCGACGTCAAGAAGCTCCGCGCTGATACCGCAAGCCGCACCGCACCGTGGACGATCGCCGAGCTGGAGTCGCTTTCCCCACAACCCGTGGAAGCGAAAAGCACCTGGGTCCTGACGTCGAATCTCAACGAGAGCGAACTCTCCAAAGGCTGCGACGGTGATCCCACCAGCCGCTGGACCACCAAGAAGGAGCAAAGCCCTGGAGCCTGGGTGTCAGTGAAACTTCCCGCGCCCGTACTCATCGAAGGTATCCTTCTCGACTCCGGCACCTCTCAAAACGACTACCCTCGCGGCTACAAGGTCGAGCTTTCAAAAGATGGAAAGACCTGGGACCCGCCGCTCGTCGAGGGCAAGGGCAGCAGCGCGCTCACCGAGATCCATTTCCCCTCACCCGTCACCACCCGCTTCCTGCGCATCACCCAGACCGGCTCCGCACCGGGGAAATACTGGAGCATTCACGAGCTCAAGCTGCTCGCGCCACCGAAGTCCCGCTGAATGGGTTGAAGTGCCAAGTTCCAAGTGCCAAGTTCCAAAGGTAGAGTGAAATTCAGAGGCAGAGTCTTCGACTCTTCTTTAGTCATTAGGATTTAGTCATTAGAAGTGGTTTCAAAAGTCTGAAAAAGGACTGGTACTCTGCGGATACGTGCCTATGAACAGTGAGCGTGATCTACGAGTTCATGACCGACAAGGTCTGGCAGCGGATCGG
>JANOBS010000137.1:0-17634 GCA_031411755.1 Luteolibacter sp.
GCGGCGACGTTGCCTTTGAACTCCGGCAGCAACGACGGCGCGGTCATGGCCTTGCGGAAAGCGACGGTTCCTTCGTTTGCGTTCACACCGCCGACGCCGAGCACGCCGATGACGAACGGCATTTTCGGCGCACCCAAATCCTTCCGCACATCGCGGATGAAATCGGCCATCCACTCGCTGTATTTCGAGTAGTCCCTCGTCTTGCCGTCCGCGCCAGTGGGGTAGGTGTTGCCGTCCACGAGATCGTTGAAACCTTGCAGCCAGACAAACCCGGCAATCTCGTAACCCGCCGCAGGATCGTAGGCCGGGCAGACGCGCTTGGGATCGGCGAGCACACTGTTCACGTGATCGACCATGAACTTGTAAAAGCGGCCACATTCCGTCGCTTTCTTGGCTTTCTCCGCCTCGACGTCCTTGCCTTGTTTTTTCATCTGCTCGATCTGTGCTTCGCTGAACACATAGGGTCCGGCGCTGGGCGGGCGGAATTCGGTGTTCAGGCTGCGGCCGCCCCAAGCGGTCTTGATGAGGAGGACCGGCTCCTTGAGCGCGGCGTCCATGGTCAGGCCGAAGGTGAACTCGGGGCCGATCTTGCCGCCGTCCTGGGTGGGTTTGTCACCTCTCGCGCCGAATCCCGCGGTGAGCTTGCCGGTGCCTTCGCCATTGGCGTTGCCTTCGTAATGACCGGTCAGATAGGAGATCCACGTGTGGTCGGCGACGGCGGGCTTGCCATCTGCTCCGCGCATTTGCTTGAGCAGCGGCGCGGTGGCGGGATCGTCACCGATGTAGTCGAAGGTCTCGACGCGCGCGTGGCCCTCCATGTTCGACTGGCCGGCGAGGATGAAGACTTTCAGCGGCTTCGCTTCCGCGCAAAGGGTGGCGAGGAGTGCGGAGGTTAGGAAGGTGATGGTGGATTTCATGGTGGGGAAGAGTTTGCTGGTTTTCAGTGTTCAGTTTTCAGGGAAGAGGCAGAGGGGGAGATTGACGGTGGTTTTCATGTGGTCATATTTATGGAAAGCAATCCGGCGAGTCGAGATGGGAAGCGAGGAAGATGTCGGGTGATCGACTGAATGGGGGTGGTACTGAAAATCGGGTGCTTGCCTTTTTGCGGGCCGCCCTTGCCCCTCTTGGGATTGAGCGGCGATCCCTCGCATCGGGTGGCGGGCTACCTTTTTGATTGTCTCTGTAACCGATGTTCCACATCCCTTGTTTCACCCCATTTGAATGGAATCAACTCCCTTGCTCAGAATCCACGGTCTCTCCAAGGCCTTCGCCGGGGTGAAGGCCTTGGATGACGTTGGCTTCGACGTGGAGGCCGGGTGCGTGCACGCGCTGATGGGCGAGAACGGTGCGGGCAAGTCAACGCTGATGAAGATCCTCGGCGGTCTTCAGCAGCAGGATGGCGGCGAGATCCGCTTGAGGGGAGAGCTCGTTCGCTTCCGCAGTCCGCATGAGGCGCTGGAACGCGGGATTTCGATGATCCATCAGGAGCTGTTGCCGTTTCGGAATCTGAGCGTGGCGGCGAACATCGGGATGGGTCGTGAGAAGACCCGTGGGTTCCCCGGTTGGCTCGATCATGCGGCGATGAATCGCGAGGCGGAGGTGCTGCTGGGCCAGCTCGGACTGTCCATCGATCCCCGGCGGATGATGGGCACTCTCAGCGTGGCGGAGATGCAGTCGGTGGAAATCGTCAAGGCGCTGGCCCGGAACGCGTCGGTGATCCTGATGGACGAACCCACCACCGCGCTCTCCGATCGCGAGGTGGCGGCGCTGTTTCAAGTGATCGAGGGCCTGAAGCGGGAAGGCAAGGCGGTGATCTACATTTCCCACAAGATGGATGAGATTTTCCGCATCGCAGACACCATCACGGTCATGAGGGACGGCCGCCACGTGGCCACGCGGTCCGCGGTGGAGATGGACGAAGGCGAGCTCATCCGCCTGATGGTCGGGAGGGATCCCGCTCCCCGGGACGAACAGCGCGGCACTCCGGGCGAGGTGCTTCTGGAAGTTCGCGGGCTCGGTGTTTCCGGTCGTTTCGAAGGAGTGGACTTCACCCTGCGGCGCGGCGAGATCCTCGGCATCGGCGGCTTGATGGGCGCGGGCCGCACGGAATTGGCGGAGGCCCTCTATGGTCTCTCCCCTGCCCAAAGTGGGGAAATCCGGGTGTCGGGAAAAGCCGCCCGCATCCGCAGTCCCAAGGACGCACTCAAGGCTGGGATCGCGCTCGTCACCGAGGATCGCAAGCGCCACGGATTCATCCCCACGATGCCGGTCGGACCGAATCTAACACTTTCCAGTCTCCGCACGCGATGGATCGATGCCAAGGCCGAGGCCGCCACCGCCGAGGAGCAGATCGCACGGTTTTCCATCAAGGTTGCGGATCGCCGCATGCCGGTGGCCAGCTTGAGCGGGGGAAACCAGCAGAAGGTGGTGATCGCCAAAACCCTGCTCACCCGACCGGAGATCCTGATCCTCGACGAACCCACGCGTGGCATCGACGTCGGGGCCAAGGCGGAGATTCATTCGCTGATCACCGGACTCGCCCGATCCGGCAAGGCGATCCTCGTCATTTCCTCGGAGCTTCCCGAATTGATCTCCCTGAGCGACCGCCTCCTCATCATGCGCCAGGGCCGTGTGGCCGCAGAGTTGGATCCCCTGCAGGCCAGCCCTGAGGAAATCATGCGCCACGCCATGCCTGTTTAACCGCTTTCCATCCGCCATGAACGCGAACTCCGCCACTCCACAAAATTTCCTGAAATCCTGGGGCCTTGTCATTGCCCTACTGGTCATCGGGACCGCGCTGTCCCTGGCGCATCCGACTTTTCTAACAGTCAACAATCTGCTGAACGTCGCGCGGCAGATCTCGATCAACGGCATCCTCGCGGTCGGCGTCACGCTGGTGCTGCTGACCGGTGGCGTGGATCTTTCGCTCGGATCAGTGGTTGCATTGGCCTGTGTGGTGGCGGCCAGCCTCGCGCATCCGGGCGACCACTCGGTGCTGATCCCGGTCTTGGCGGGCATCGCGGCAGGGGCCGCTTGTGGAGCGACGAATGGCCTGATGGTGACGCGTGGGATGATCCCATCATTCATCGCCACGCTCGGCATGATGACCGCCGCGCGCGGTCTGGCGCTCGTGCTTGCCAAAGGACGCCCGGTTTCAAATCTCAGCCCGGAGTTCACCCGTATCGGTGGAGATCTCGGCATGCTGCCGATCCCGGCGATCGTCCTCGCGGCCTTCGCGGTTGGCACGGCGATCGTGTTGCGGAATCTCCGGCTCGGCCGTCATTTGTATGCCGTGGGCGGAAACGCGGACGCCGCCAGAGCTTCCGGCATCAGCGTCGGCCACGTGCGGATGATCGCCTACACCGTCTGCGGAGCCTTCGCCGGGGTCGCGGGCGTGGTGCTGGCCTCGCGGATCACGACCGGCCAGCCGAATGCGGCAGCCGGCTATGAACTCGATGCCATCGCCGCCGTGGTCATCGGCGGCACCAGCCTTTCCGGAGGAGTCGGCACCATCGGCGGCACGATCCTCGGTGCGCTGCTCGTCGGGGTGATCAACAACGGGCTCGATCTGATGAACGTTTCCTCCTACTACCAAGCCATCGTCAAGGGCGTCATCATCGTGGGCGCCGTCTGGCTTGATCGAAATCGAAACCCATCATGAACTCCATCGCCAAGAAACTCATCGCCGGATGCCTGATGCTGCTCGCCCTCTGTGGCTGCCAGCGCAGCTCCACAAGCACCGCCGGGTCCGGACAAATCGTCGTCGGGGTCTCGCTGCTGAATCTTTCCAGCGAGTTCATCGTCATGCTCAACGAGTCGATGGAGGCCAGGGCCGGAGAGCTTGGCGTGAAACTTATCGTCAACGACGCCCAGCGCAGTGCCGAGCGACAGATCCAGCAGGTGGAGGGCTTCATCGCGCAGAAGGTCGACGTCATCATCCTCAATCCCTGCGAGGTCGATGCCAGTTCGCCCGCCGTCGACAAGGCGCTGGCCGCGGGCATTCCGATCATCAACCTGAACTCGGCCACCAAGTCGGTGCCCACCGCCTTCGTCGGCTCGCACGATGAGGAGTCCGCCCGGATCGCCATGGAGTTCATTGCCAAGCGCCTCAACGGCAAGGGCAAGATCCTGATGATGCAGGGCTTCATGGGCCAGGCCGCGCAGTTGAAGCGCGATGAAGGCGCGCGCGAAATCCTCGCGAAGAACCCGGGCCTCGAACTCCTCGCCACCCAAACCGCCGAATGGGATCGGGCGAAGGCGATGAGCCTGATGGAAAACTGGATCCAGGCCCACGGTTCAAACATCCAGGCGGTCTTCGCGCAGAACGACGAGATGGGCATGGGCGCACTGCTCGCGCTCGAACGCGCCAACCTCAAGGACAAGGTCGTGCTCACCAGCATCGACGCCATTGCCGATGCCCTTCAAGCGGTCAAGGCCGGCCGTCTCGACGCCACGGTCTTCCAGGATGCGAAAGGGCAGGGCCGCACCGCCGTGGAGGTGGCGCTGAAGATTGCGAAGAAGGAGCCCTTTGAGAAAGAAACCTTCATTCCCTTCCAGCTCGTCACCAAGGAAAACGCCGATCAGCCGCGATAGGAGGCAATGAAACGGGCCGCTGGGTCGGGTTTGAACAAGGGGGCGGATGCTACGCCATGTGGGATTGGCAACTCACCGGGTGATTTGACGGCATCATCCTGAATGGGAGAATGGAACCGCGAATGAACGTGAATTTCAGAAGTGTCATGGGACAAATCTGGTCCACCCGCAGGATGAGTGAGGGACATGAATCGAGGTGTTGATTGTCAGAGCCCGATTCGTGTCGATTCGCGGTTTCCAGAATTAATCCAACTTCTGAAAGATGCGCACGTAATCCACATCCATGCTCTTGCCTTCCAGCGCGGAACTGGCCTTGCCGGCGAACGGGGCAACCTTGGTGCTGAGCAGGACTTCCTGTTCGGCATGGCAGATCGTATTGGCAATCGTGCGGATCTTCTTCCCGTCGAAGTACCAGATCAGCTCCTTGGGCGTCCACTCGAAGGCATAGACGTGAAATGCCTGACTGAGATCGGTATCGGCCACATGCTTCTGACCGCTGCCTGTGTGCTTGCCCTGCCAGTTGTGCAGGTTTATCGAGACTTCGCGCGGGTAATGGGCCTCAACGATGTCGATCTCAAAGCGGGGTAGGCTGGGATCCTTCAGTGCCAGACGCTCCGGAGGCGTGTTCAGCCAGAACGCGTTGTTGAGTCCGGAAGCGCCGGCGATTCGGAAGCTGCACTCGAACCAGCCGTATTTCTGACGGAAGCTCTTGGTTGCCAGCCACGCGCTGGTCCAGCCCTTCCCATTTTGGCTGGCGACCAATCTCAGAATCCCTCCGGACACGGACACGTTCTTCGCCAGACGTTCGTTCTCGTTCTTGATGACCCATTTGCTCGAGTCAACTTGCTGCCCCTCGAATTCCTCGCTGAAGCTCAGTTTCCATCCTTCCTTCGCGGCAGATGCGGCGGTCTTCGCATCGATGTCAGCAAGCGGCGACGGCGTCTCCGCGGCAGGCATGATGTCGAAAGGTGCCAGCAACAGAATGCCAAGGAGGGAAAGAGCAGGCTTCACGGTTACGATGTTGTTGAGGTCAGTGGGATTGGATCGAATCAAGGTGATTTCAGGCTTCTTAAAAGGTTAAATTGAAAGGAGCTGAGCTCGCGAATGAGCTCAGCGCATTCTCATTCACATCCACCCAGCCAAAGGCGCGCACCAAGCGGCGCGCAATCTCATGCCCCGACCAAGGATCTGTCCGGCTCCAGGCCGAAGCCCTCGATCTCCAGCCGATCCTGGAAACATTTCACTACTGCCAGGACCTTGTCCTTCTCGGTCCCGACCATGCCCTTGAAGTTCACGTAGTGGCATTGAGCCTGGGTGCCGTAGTATCCACTGCGGTTGTGGACGTCCACGTAGGCGGCGACTTGCGGGCGCTCAAGATCGTGAACAAGCCTTCATTCCCTTCCAACTCGTCACCAAGGAAAACGCTGATCAACCGCGATAGAAGCGTGCTTTTGTCGGGTCAGGCGGTTTACTTCTTCGGTGCGGATTTTTTCACCCACTCGCCGAAGACGCTGGGATTGATGCCGTCGTGATAGCCGCCTTGGGCGAGTTTGGTGCCGGCGGCGTCGGTGAGGAAATAAGTGGGAAAGCCTTTGACGCCGAATTCCTTCTGAAGGGTTTCGTCCTTTTTGCTTTCGGCAGTCCCGCCGGGGCCGAATTCCAGTTTCAGCAGGACCAGATTCTGATTGGCGAAGGTCTCGAAGGCGGATTCGGAGAAGACGGCCTTTTCCAGCTTGATGCAATACGGGCACCAGCTCGTGCCGGTGAAGAGCACCAGGATCGGCAAGCCGGTTTCCTTGGCCTGCTCCTGCGCCTTGTCCATTTTGGTCAGCCATTTGGCCTTGCGATTCGACTCGACGGTTGGCTTGGCTTCAGGGGTCGCCGCCGCAGCCGGGGCCGCAGCCTCCTTGGCCTTCAATTCCTTGATCACGGTTTGGTCGGCCGCCGAGAGCTTTGATTGGGCAAAGGTCGTCTGCTTGCCGTTGCGGAGGCGGAGGGTGACATTGTCGCTGTCGCTCTTGACGTACTCCGCATCAATGGCAACGCCCTCGGTGTTCGTCCAGGTGCGGGATTCCGCATGGGCGGGGAGAATCAGGAGGGCGGCGCTGAGAATGAGCCAGGAAATCGACGTTTTCATCAGAGTCAGAGTGGCCCCTTCTTTCAAGGAGGACAAGGTTTAAGATGAGTGGGTTAAGAAGTGCTGGTTCCCCATCCAACTGCCGGTGGGAAAGGGGTGGTAAGTCTCCAAACCCCGCGCATGGAAACGTGTCCCGACTGTCTCAGTCGGGAGTTTCTGTCACGCCGAGAGGATCCCACTACCCGAAATTCAGGACCGATCCCTTCAGCCGGCTTGCTTGACCTGTGTTTCAGACTGCCATATCCAAGTTCAGACTTGGAGACCTCATGAACACAATCCTTCGATTGGCTGCATTGGCCGGCCTGACCCTAACAAGCGGGGCTGGCGAAATCGCCGGGCCGATCACCCAGCAGGCATATGTGAAGGCGTCCAACTCGGGAATGAACGATCAGTTCGGCACGCCCGGAGGAGGGGTCGCCATCGCGGGCGACACCCTGGTGGTGGGGGCACCGAAGGAGGACGGTTCAGCCAAGGGAGTGGACGGCGACCAGGGCGACGGCCTGGATCCGACCCCCATGAATCGCGAGGACGGATTCGACTCCGGGGCGGCCTATGTCTTTTGGCGCTATGGATCGGGATGGGGCCAGCAGGCCTACTTGAAATCCACCGACACCGCCTCGGGTGACCTTTTCGGCAGGGCCGTGGCGGCTTCGGGCGACACCGTGGTGGTCAGTGCGTCTGGGGCAAAAGGGAAGCAGGATGGCGCCCCTTATCTTGGCGCTGTCTATGTGTTCGTGCGGGAAGGATCCACCTGGCGACAGCAGGCACGCCTGACGGTTCCGGGGAGTGACTATCCCAATTTCGGCGCTTCAGTGGCGATTTCCGGCGACACCTTGGTGGTCGGGGCGGACCACGAGAGCCGAGCGGGGGCGCAGGCCGGAGCCGATGAGAAACTGATGGCCGGCGCGGCCTATGTGTTTGTGCGAGACGGCGGGAAGTGGAGCCAGCAGGCCCGCCTGGAAGCATCGAATGCCGACTACAAGACGCACTTCGGCGGCTCGGTGGCGATCTCAGGGGACTCGCTGATCGTCGGCGCCATCGGGGACAAAAGCGCGGCGGGAGGAGTCAATGGTGACCAGGCCGACAAAAGTCTCGTTTCAGCGGGTGCGGCCTACCTGTTCGTGCGCGAAGGGACGAAGTGGAGCCAGCAGGCTTACCTCAAGGCCCCCAAGCCGGGGGAGTTCGATGAATTCGGCGGCTCGGTGGCGATCAGCGGCGAACGTCTGGTGGTCGGGGCGAAGAGTACTCGCGACCAAACCGATAAGCAGCGAAACCGTCCCGGGGCGGCCTATGTTTTCACCAGGCAGGCCGCCACCTGGGATCGGGGCACTCCGATCATGGCCTCCAACCCGGAGAATGGTGACCAGTTCGGCGGGTCCGTGGCCATCTCGGCCGACACCGTGGCCGTGGGGGCAGCCAGGGAGGATGGCTTTGCGAGGGGGATCAACGCGAAACAAGACAAGGTGAACAACGGCAACGATGCTTCGGGTGCCGCCTATGTCTTTGTGATTCCGGGAGCGAAAAAGGAGGGAACTCCGCCGCCGCCGGCTGGCCAGGAGAAGGGAACGTTTGAGGAGCGGATGTTCGGCTACTGGGCGACGGACTGGGAAGCGATGGCCAAGGCGTGGCAGCCGCTTGTCGACCAGACGCTCGAACTGGGCGGGACTGGACCCGACGACAAGGACCGCGAGGCCAAGAGGAAGAAGGTGGTGGAGGAGATGAAGGCAGGGTTTGACTTGATGACGATGGTGATCAAGCGAGGGGAGATTTCCGACTACTCCTACCCCGGCAACCCCGAGAAGAAAACCTACCACGTCAAGTCGCTGAACGAGGCGACCAGCCCCAACCAAAAACCCTATGTGATGCGGATGGTTCTCGCTGGCGATCAGCTCACCCTGACTGAAGTCGATCAGGAACAGGGCGTGCCAATGATGTATCGTCGGATCGATGTAGCCGCGTTCGAGGCACGCCGTCGGGCGGCGGCCGAATCGAAGTTATTCAAGAACCAGAACGGCAATTCCAACGATCCGGAGCCAACGAAGGAAAAGGAATCAGGCAAGAAAGCGAAGGGGCATTAGAGGATAAAGGCGGCAATTCCCGAAAGGTCTTCAAGGCCTGAACACTTGAATTTCGCTACCGACCCTTTCAGACCCCTTTCATGACGCGCTCGACAAGTCGTTCGCTTTAAAAAAGATAGTGGTATGCCAATCCCACCTTCCCGCCCATTGATCCTCGCACTAGCGCTGGCGTGCACGTTGACCGTGATGAACGGTCAAGCGGAGGAATCCGGCCCGAATTTCTGGGATAAGATTCCGTCCTCCCCCAGCACAACGATCCCTGAGCAGATCAGTGATGACTACTGGCATGGTGAATTCGAACGCGTGAACAAGGAGGTCGCCAAGGCAGATGGGTCACAGGTTGTTTTCTTCGGCGACTCGATCACGCTTGGGTGGACGATCGGGAAAGCGGAGGGCAAAGCCGCTTGGAAAAAGCAGTTTGCGAAGTATCATCCAATCAACATGGGCAACTCCGGAGACATCACGCCGGTGATGCTTTACCGGGTGACGAAGGGGAATCTCGATTTTGCGAAAGGCCAGGCGCCGCGTGTCGCCGTCCTGCTGTGCGGCACGAACAATTACGTGGTCGTGCAGAGCGATAGTGGAAAGATGAAGTGGGACCTCGGCATGAAAACGCCGCCCGGCGAGGTGGCCGATGGAATGCGCGCGGTCGCGCAGGCGTTTCGCCGCAAACTGCCGGAGACACGTGTGATCCTGCTTGGCATCCTGCCGGTGAAGAATCCGGAGAAGTGGGCGAAGTGCCGCGAAACCAACCGGATCCTCGCCAGTTATCGCTATCCCAAGGATGAAGTCGTCTTCATGGATTTGGAGGATCGGTTCCTGAACGCGGAAGGCACGATCAAGCCCGAGTTCTTCACCGATGGCACGCACCTCACGCCCACAGGCTACGCCGTCATGGCAGAGGCACTTGTTCCCCAAATCGAGCGATTGATTGGCATGGGTCCGGTCAAGTCTGTCCCATAGCATGAAAATGGAGTGCCGACTTCAGTCGACCCGTAGGATCAGTTTCGCTGGGGGTGGATCAAAAGGGGCGACCAAATTCCAGCGCTCGACCCCTTCAGTTCAAGCACCAAGAGGGGCACGGGCGGCTCGCCCGTGATGAAGCACTTGCTGCGGGCGGCCCGTCCACGCCCCTCTTTTGTGGTCCAGAGCAAGGTGTCCCTCATCCCGGGAACAGCTTTCGGCTGATGTTTGGGAGATCCTTATTGCCCGAGAGTCCAGAGAGCGCAACGTCCCGTTGATTCCACTGGGGTGCCTTGGGATCTGTCACGACGAGGATGGAATGTTGGGCTCGGATTTCTTGACCGCACTGCCAAGCGGTGCGAAGGCGTGTCCCTTTTTCGATGAGGATTGGAACGTGGTTTACAAGCTCTTCGATCTTCGAGCAGACGGATCGCTCGGGAAGAAAATCAGCCCGGTGGAATTGGAAAACGAGCGATTTGAGGTCCAGCTCCTGTCGGCCCGTTTGATCGATACGCTGGAAAAGCTCTCGGTCCTGAATGAGGCGGGCGGGCATCCCACCGAAATTGTTGGCCTGTCTTCAAATGCCGACTTCCTGATTGCGAAACAGCCACTGGCATTTCCCCACAAAAGCTATCAGAAAGATCGCGAGATCGCCACGAAGGCGCTCGGTGGAACTGTTCCGCTGTTCACCAATCTGGAGCCGCAGGTGGCCGTGTTCTGGTTAAACTCGGAAGGCTGGCTGATCAGCGATCTGCATCACCCGGCAACGGGCTCAAACTAGGGTGAGTTTGAGGCTAGTTGCCTGATGATCGGTTCTGGACGTTTTCCAATTACAGAGCGATACAACTAGCTATGTAAATTTCGCGAGGATCAAAACATGAAATATCCAAGTTATTGTTCCGTAGCACCAAACCGCGAGTCGACCGAGTCCGACGCCGAAAAGATCCAAATCAAAATTGCCATGAAAGCAACCCGAACGATGATCAAACGAGATCTTCCCCAGAAGTGCAGCTTCCTGAGAGCGTTCTTTACCAGGCCAGCTCTCGCCGTTGCGATGGGTAGCTTGCTGATCGCAGGAACCGCCATGGCCGCACCTGCCAATGACGACTTTGCCAGCGCCATTGATTTGACTGGTGCTGGATCCGGACAATCGGGCAGCGTCACCAGTGGCAGTCAGTCCGGCACCGACAATATCGGTGCCACCCAGCAAATTGGTGAAACAGTGGGAGCGGGGGGAGTCAACACGGTCTGGTTCAAGTGGACCAGCCCGGCAGACGGCAATCTCAACGTCAAGACCTTGGGCTCGACGACCTCAGCCCCTAACGAATGGGATGCGGTGCTTGGGATCTATACCGGGGCCTCGGTGAATGGGCTCACGGCACTTGGTGGCTCACCACAAGATGGCGATATTCCAGAAGAAATGACCGTGCCGGTAACCGCCGGCACCACCTATCGCATTCAAACGGCTGGTTGGGAGGGTGACGAGGCATCCAACATTCTACTCACCTGGAATTTTGTCGCGACTGTCTATCAAGCGGACATCCTGACATTCGGTCCCGGCGCTGTCATTGGCGCGGTTTCCTCCAACGCGGCGGCCATCACGTGGCCCAGGCCCGAAGGAACGACTCCGGGGACTTTCTCGCCGACCTTCACACTGTCCCCCGGTGCGACCTGCGCCATTGGCAGTACCCCGGTTGTTTCCGGCGATCCGGTCAACTTCAGTGCCGGCCCAGTGGTTTTCACGGTCACCGCGCAGGGTGTGTCACCCATTGTCAACAACTACACCGTGACGGCCGTGCCTGGGACTAGGATTCTTTGGAACATCAGCGGGGGCGGAGTCTGGAACCTCTCCGCCTCAAACTGGCTCGGAGAGACGTCTGGTTCAGGCCGGCTCTTCGCCAATGGCGATGAAGTGAAGTTCAATAAAGCAGCGGGCGGAACGATCGTCTTGGATGGCAACTTGTCGCCGTTGTCCACCACCGTGAGCGCCGCTTCCGGCACCTACAACTTCAGTGCAGCGGCGGGCGGAGGGTCGATCACCACTGGATCGCTCATCAAGGACGGTGCCGGGACGCTGGTGATGGCCAAAGCCAACGGCTACGCCGGCGGCACCATCATCAACAGCGGCACCTTGGAGTTGAATTGGCCAGGGGATGGAGTGTCGCATACGACGCTGGGCACCGGCCCTGTCACCCTCAATGGCGGCACTCTCTTTCTGAGTCGCACAGACCTCACAAATGCCCTGACCGTTAACGGCGGCAACCTCGTTTCCGAGAACGGCTTTGGCAACAATTTCAGTGGACCCATCACCCTGAATGCCACCCTAACCTGCAACATTCAATGGCCCCTAACATGCAGCGGTGACATCAGCGGCACCGGCGGTCTTGCCGTGGGCGGCAGCAACAACGGAAGGCTGACCCTTTCCGGTAATAACAGCTATCAAGGCCCGACCACCGTCACGGGCTCCACCTTGCAATGTAACAGCGCAAACGCCCTGGGCGGAGGTGCGCTGAGCATCAGCGGCGGTGGAGCCAAGGTGAATCTGAATTACACCGGAGCCAAGTCCATCTTGTCGTTGACCCTCGGCGGGGTAGCGCAAACCGCCACCGGCACTTATGGCTCCCTCACCTCCAATGCCATCTACAAGAGTGGCTACTTTGCCGGCAGCGGCACGGTGAAGATCGGAGACCCGGACTTTGCTGCGTATATTACCTCCTTTGGAACTAACCTCGCCGGGAGTGCTGTCGTCATCGACCCGGTTGTTTCCAACTCGGCCGCCATCAAATGGTATGTGCCGAGTGGAACGAATCCGGCAACCTTGGCACCTGCCTTCGTGATGAGCGCAGGGGCCACGTGCAGCGAACGCAACTCCGGTGACCTACCCGTTCCAGGCTTCGATGCCGGCCCGGTGGTCTACACCGTCGTCTCGCCGAATACCTTGGTCAGCAACGTCTATACCGTAACGGTCACGGTATTGCCGAATGAGTCCACGCTGTTGTGGGGCCTTTCCAGTGGCGGGACCTGGAACCGCACCACTTTCAATTGGCTCGGACAGTCGTCGGGTTCACCCACACCTTACTTCGATGGGGTCAATGTGATTTTCAGCAATACAGCGGGCGGATTGATCGTCTTGGATGGCAATTTGTCGCCGCTTTCCACCATTGTCAGTGCCGCTTCCGGCACCTACGACTTCCGAGTAGCGGTGGACGGAGGTTCGATCACCACAGGCTCGCTCACGAAGAACGGTGCCGGGACGCTGGCGATGGCGAAGGCCAACAGCTACGCTGGCGGCACCAGCATCAACAACGGCACCCTGGAGCTGACTTGGCCAGGGGATGGGGTGTCCCATACGACGCTCGGCATCGGCCCCGTCACCCTTAATGGCGGCACCCTCCTACTGAGTCGCACAGACCTCGCGAATGCCCTGACCGTCAACGGCGGCAACCTCATTTCCACGAACGGTTTTGGAAACAGTTACACCGGCCCCATCACTCTGAATGCCACCCTCCCCTGCAATGTCGATTACACCATGGTGTGCACCAATACCATCAGCGGGCCCGGTGGCTTGACCAAGAACAATGGCGGCCCCATGGTACTATCTGGAACCAACACCTACACCGGTCCCACCAGTGTTACAGGCGGAACCTTGCAATGCGACAACGTGAACTCCCTTGGCGGCGGTGCGCTGAGCATCAGTGGTGGCGGCGCCAAGCTGAATCTGAATTACGGGGGCACCCGGACGGTCGCCTCGCTGACTCTTGGCGGGGTAGCCAAGACCGCATCCGGTACCTATGGTTCCTCCAGTTCCGGCGCCACCTTCCAGGATGACAACTATTTTACCAGCACCGCAACCGGCACAGTGACGGTGGGTGGCGCCTACGACACCTGGGCAGGCGGTGCGGCGTTTGATGCCGATGCCAACAAAGACGGTGTCACCAACGGATTGGCATGGTTCCTTGGTGCAGCCAACCCATCCGCCAACGCCAACGGACTTCTACCTTTAATCACACAGAACGCCGGCGATTTGGTGCTCACCTTCGACTGCCTGAGCGCGGCCAATCGCGGTGCTGCGTTGCTAAACGTCCAATACAGCAATGACCTTGGGCAACTCAACCCATGGACCAGCGCGCTGGTGCCCGGTGTAATCGGCACTTCCGACGTCGGCAGCGTGCACTTCGTAGCCACTGCAAACGGCGGCCTCATCCACGTGGTTGCAACGATCCCAGCGAGCGGATCAGCAGCCGGCAAGCTCTTTGGCCGCCTTGCCGGCGTGAGCGCACCGTAAGGATTTGTGGCCTTGCCTCCTGTCCGGAGGCAAGGCTCTCCAGATCCTTGGGAACAATTCCTGAGTATCAATCGATTCAACTCCAATGCAAAGGCCGGAGAGACCCTACTCCTCCGGCCTTAGAATTGGAGTTGCGAATGTACATGATGGAGAGGCTTGGACCCCGCTTGGGGATGCTGTCGGCCGGCTTCGCCACCTCCTGCCGCGAACCCATCCAAACGAACATGCCCCCAATCAACGCGGCGACGAAAATTCACGACAAGGGTTTGAGGCCTTTCATGGAGTTCATGGTGAGTGGGGTTCGTTCAGGATCCGATGATCTGCCCCACTCATGATTTCGAAGCCGGATCATCTTGCCGCGGTTCGTCACGTGGATCGGGAACACCGTATAAAGGGTAGGGGAGCCTGGGGTGGCGTCGGATCCAAGCCTTCTCGGCTTTCATGCACTCAGGACAAATGGGGAGAATTTCTCCGCCGTGGAAAGAGCAGCAGGAGGACCCATTGAAGCCGGTATGGGGGAAGCGGCTTTTCTGCGCCTTGAAGTAAGGCTGGGTCTCCGGGTGATAGCCATTGTCGTCAATGCCCTTCATCGGCGTCTCGGGCATGGCCTTTTGGACTGTCGGGAGCTTGTGAACCTCGCAGAGATGCGGAGGTTTAGGGGCCTCAACCCGGACATCAGTCATGCAGGAATTGACCGTCGCCAGACAAACGGCCAGCACAATCAAGCGGGGGATGGGCATGAACGAGACTCTGAAAGGGTCGGTCCCGAATTTCGAGTGTTCTTCCTCGGGATCGCTTTCGGCTCACTCGTCGGATGGAACCCCGATGGGGTTCGGAATCCATTTTTCCTCCACCCAAGGTAGCCCGGATCTAGGCAAGCCTAGGGGGGAACATCGAACATTGAACGTTGAAGGAAAGAGAACTGGACCGAAATCCTGACCCCTGACCCCTGGCCCCTGGCCCCTGGACTCTGGACTCTGGACTCTGGACTCTGAATCTCCCCTACAGCGGCACCTCATGATATTCGAGCGCCCATTCCTTCATGTAGCGGACCTGAACGTGGGCAATGCGGTAGATGATGAGCTCGGGATTGTCGATGGAGCCGAGGTAGGCGCGGAGGAGGGGGCTGTGGTTCCAGATGTCCTCGAGCATCGGTCGGTCGCTGAGCACGGAGGCGATGCCGGTGATGCGGACCTGGTCGTGCTCGTCGCTGGTGTAGCAGAGCTCCACGCGCGGGTTGACCGCGATCTGGGCAGTCTTGCCGTAAGCGCGGAGGTTGGCGATGTAGACGGTGAAGCCGTCGGTCTTGACCGGTGAGACGGGTCGGACGCGCGGCTGGTCGCCCTCGATGGTGGCAAGGACGGGAAATTTCGCGGCCTTCATGGTGGCCTGCGCCAGTTCCGGAAGTTGGGTCAGGTCGATCGGATCAGGGGTTGGCGCAGCCATGGCAGTGGGTCAGGTGAGGGGTGGTGGACCGCCGAAAGGCTTGGCCGTTTCGGGCTGGCCGGCAATCAGTTGAGCGAGGAGTTCGCCACCGCGCGGAAGCACGGTGAGTCGTGCGCCGCTGCCGATGACCTTCTGGGTTTCCAGAATCTCGAACATCGCCTCGGCCACGTCGTTGTCTTCTGAAATCATCTGCAAAGCTTCGCCAACAATTTGCGGGCGGATGGCGGCAGCCTTCGCGAACTCGACGGCGGCCTGGCGCTCGGCGGTGCTGGTGATGATGCTGACCTGGTTCGCGCCGTCCTGTTTGATGGCCGAAGTGACCTGGCGGAGGCGGTTCACGACTTTGCTTTCGATTTGGCGGATCATGCCGATGTCGCGGAAGTGGACCTTGCGGATGTAGATCGAGCCGAGCTTGTAACCCCACTCATGGGACTTCGGCGAGACCTCGTTGCGTACGTTGTCGCTCATCGCGTGGCGGTTCACCATCATTGAGGCGAGCGGCATGTTGCTGAGGCAGCGGACGGCGGAGTTGCTGACGTTGGCGGAAAGCGAGCCGCGCGGGTCGCTGTTCTTGAACAGATACGCGACGGGATCACTGATGAACATCTCGTGCCAGAGGCCGATGCCCATCGGCGCGCCTTCCTCGGAGTTCACCGGCTGGCTGCGCAGGTATTCCTGGTCGAGCCGCATGTCGAGGATGTGGCACTTGCCGAGCCAGTTCACAATGAACGCTGCGGGGCCGAGCTTGAACGGCAGGATGTGCAGGCCGGGCTCGTCAATGGTGGCGAGCACCTTGCCGAAGAGGACGTAGACGTTGCACTGGCGCTCATGGACGATCGCATACAGGCCGAGGCCGCGGGCGATGCCGAAGAGGATGGGAAGGGCGATGAAGCACCCGACGAAGGTGCCGACGGCGGCAATGAAGAAGTTGGTCATTTCTTTGATTCCACGAAAACTTGTTGAGCCTTCTCGAAGAGGGCGAGGCGGACGTTGCGGACGTAGGCACGGAGGGCCTCACTACCGCGGCTTTTCAGATCGACGAGCTGGGCGGCGAGACGGGTGAGCGGCTCGACCTCCGCCTGGGCCTTGAGGGTTTCAATTTCCACGGCGCGCCTCGACTGCACGATCTTCTGATCGGCGGAGGCTTGGGCGAGGGAGATATCGGACGAGACCTGGTTGTAGGCGGTGTTGATCGCGGCGAGGGCGGACTCGACTTCCGGTGGCGGATCGATGCCAGTGATCAAGGTGGCATCGAGCACCATGCCATAGCGGGCGGCGGACGAGGTGCACTCCTTGTCCATGTGCTCATGGAGATCGCGCAGGTTCTTGCGGAGGTCGTTGATGGAAATCCCGATCACGGCAGCGCTGTCGGGCTCGCCTTCCTGCGCGGGGACGGGCGGGGCTTCGAAGTTCGCGATGCGTTCGCGCAGCACCGAAACGAAGTAGCCCATGACGTGGGCGAAGGGGTTCTTGATGCCGAAGAGGAAGGCGTAGAGATTGCGGTCGGCCACGCGGTAACGGATCTGCCCTGTTAGACCGGTGTTGAGCTGGTCCTTGGTGACGGCTTCCAGCATCGTGCCGTTGTAGTTGGCGGAAGGGTCTTCGGGGTCCCAGGCCATGTTGACCGTTTCCGTGGCGATCGAGACCTTATGGATCCGTTCCCAGGGCCACTTGAAATACGGGCCGCCGGGCATGATCACGCGGACCTGGGGGTAGGAGTAGCGCTGCTTCTGATCCGGGTTGAGCATTTCGGAAATCGGATCGTCGAGCGTGGTGAGTTCGCCGAGACGTTCCGCGCGACCGAAGCTGGTTTTCACCGCGCGTTCATTTTGATCGACCGTGTAGATGCCCGCGACGAGGTATCGCATCAGGAACCACACGACGAAGCCGAAGATACAGCCTAGGATGATGGACATGGGAAGGTTTGAACTGTCCGCAGACTTGCGGGATCAGTCACCTTTGCCAAGTAGAACCGTGCTTCTGAAATGTAGCAGCGGACCTCAGCCGTGCCAGTGCACCGTCTTCACTCCCTGGAATGAGGAGATCCGCTGGATGATGTCCTGCGGCAGTCCGACGAGCCGGCCTTTCTTGAACTTCAGGTGGAACAAGAGCTCGCGGTCGCCGGTGTCCAC
>JANOBS010000138.1:0-22556 GCA_031411755.1 Luteolibacter sp.
AGAAGAAGTTCCACCGAGCCCTGGGTGACATCGCGCACGCCCCAGGCACCGCCGTTCCATTGTTCGAGACCGTGGGGGACGCTGTAGTGGATGATGCCGTTATGGATGAACCAGGGCAGGATCGAGTCGAGGTGATCGACAGTGGGTTCACCGGTTGCAGAAACGCGTAGTGCGGAGATGGCGGCGGACCAGACCGGCTTTCCAACTGTGGCGGGCAGGGGACGCGTGGAGCCGGAAAGCTTCAGTACGAGCCCGATGGCGGGCTTGGTTTCATACACGAGGTGCGTAGTCGCAGCGTGCTCGAATCCGAGCAGCTCCGAGCCGCCGACGCGGGCGATGAGCGATGGATCTGTGGGTTCGACGGTGAAGCGGGCATCGGGGAAATGCTTTTTCGCGAGCGAGTCGGGACCGGCTTCGATCGTGGCGAGCATGCCGTCGATCGTGAGCGAGGCGTCTTCTTCGCCCTCGCGTTCGCCGCCGACGAGGCCGTGGCTGATGACGAACTCCAGTGGCTCGCCTTCGATCAGGCGGATGGTTGTGGTGGCCTCCGGCGACTCGGTGGAAACGCGGGTGATGACCTTGATGATGTGGTTCTCCAGGCGATAGATCCAGCGGCAGGCTGTTAGAGACATCGCGAAGGTCGAGGGGATGCCGAGCCAGGTGATGCCTTCCGATGTGCGGAAGCCGATGCGCTGGCCGGAAGCACCGAGCAGGCCGAGCCTTTCCCGCACCGGGCTGAGGAGGCGGTGGAAGCTGGGATGGCCGACCGAGAGCAGGCTTTGGAACACGCCGTTCATGTGACAGGTGGTGTCGAGCACATCATTTGCGCCATCGACGGCCGAGCCGCTGCGCAGGATGAGCGCGTGAGGCCGGGCGAGGTGGGCTTCCTTCGCTTTCGAGACGACATGCTCGCGGTCGGGTCCGTGGAAGAACGAAGCGATGCTGCCACCGAGGTGCTCGACGGCGGTCCAGTCGCTCTGGAACCAGGCACGGAGTTCGGGTTCAGTCGGGGTCTTGCCGTGGACGGTGCAGGTGGCCGCAGGGCTGGGGTGGGCGACGGCTTCCGGAGCGATGGAGGAAGAGAGCAACTGGATCGCGGTGTGGAGGATTTCCACATCGGCGGCGTGGCTGGCCTCCGGGTGGTGATCGCGGAAGACCGCGATGTAGGTGCGGCTGCCGGTGGCTCCGGGCACGAGTTCGAGCGGGGTGGAGAAGAGCGCGACGTAGGCGGACTCATCCTGAAGCACCCGGCCGGGATACGGTGGATCCAGTAGTGCGAGTGGACCGTTTTCGCGTTCGAGCGGTCGTCCGAAGAACTCGCTGCCGTCGGTGGTGAAGCCGTCGGTGCCCTCGACCCACGATTGGATCAGCCACGGGTGCTTTCCATCGACCGGGAGGTTCTGTCGCGAGGCCACGGCGCGAAGCAGGGTTTCATCGGGCAGGTCGCGATGATCGATGTACTGGCTGGCGTAGGATTCATTCAGCCGTGCGGCGAACTTGGTGGTGAGGCTGAGATCAAGCCCATGGACGGCCTCGATGCTGAGAGGCTTGAGGCCAGTGTTGGTGAGGGAAATTTCGACCGACCAGCCGCCTTCGAAGGGCTGGAGGATGGCGCGAGCTTTCAGTGTGGCGGAGTCGAGGTCCCAGCACGCGGAGGTGGCATCGGCGGAGAATTTCGCCTCGCTGCCGGGGCCTGCGAGGAGGGTCGGGCGGTGCGTGGTGCCGTCGAAAACGGAGAGCGCGATCCGGTGCAATGATCCGCCGACCGGGCAGCCGAGAATGAGATTGAGAAGGATGTTGTTTGCGCGAACTGCGTGGAGCGTGCCGTTAGGCAGGAACTCGAACACGGGCGAGGTGCCGGTGCGGATCAGCGGCAGTTGCCAATGGCGGAGAAGCGGTCGCGGGGAGGACATCGCTGATATTCGAGCATCGCGGGCGGCGCTCGTCACGCTTTGCCGTCAGGGCTTGGGCGCTTTCTTTCCAGCGGGCCAGACCGGTGGACCGTAGCCGATGAGGCGTTTTGGCGAGTCGGCCTTGGGAATGGTGAAATCGACGAGGCCGAAACCGTTCTTTTTCACGCCGCGGTAGGAACGGCCATCGCTGGCCCCGGCCATGATCGGGTGGTGGTCCTTTTCCTCGAATCCGATGAAGAGTTGGACGTGGCTGATGCGCGGGTCCTCGCCCGGGGTGAGGTAGGCCCAGAACAGGAGATCGCCGGGCTTCAGTTTTGCGAAAGCCAGGTGGTCGAGGGTCAAGGCGTCTTCGGGAACCCGGGTCAGGTTTCCGGAGTCGAGGACCCAGCGATACTGGTCGGCCGAGGTGCGGGGCGGATCGATGCCGACCTTTCCAAGTAGGTAAAACACGGCCCCGGAGCAGTCCATGCCGCCGTCCTCCGGAGAGGTTCCGGCGAACCTATAGGGAACATCGGGGTGGGCTTCGGATTCCTTCAGGGAGACCTCGACGAGGGTGCGGCGCTTTACGTCGAGGTCCTCAGGCAGCTTCATCGCCGGGGATTCCGCCCGGGCGGACAGTAGCATCCCCAGACATGCAAGAAGGGTTCCGCGCAGCATGCCCGGAACGTAGCACGCTGGGCGAGGGAGGCGCGAGAAAACGGGAAGTTGCTGGAAATGGGGCGCTTTTGAGGGATTTCGGGCCGAACGGGCTTTGACCTTGGGGAAAGTTCCCGCTATCCCGGCCTTCCGTTTTTCCCATGAAGGAGCAAATCGATTCCATCCAGTCCGAGGCCTTGGCCGCGATCGCCGCCGCCGAGAACGAACGCGCGCTCGATGACGCGCGCGTCGCCGTGCTCGGAAAAAAAGGCACCCTTACGCTCGCCTCGGCCGGCATCAAGGATGTGCCGAAGGAGGACAAGGCCGCCGTGGGCCAGCTTCTGAATGCCGCTCGAAGCGTGATCACCGCGGCGCTGGAGGAAAAACAGGCTGTTCTGCGCAATATCGCCGATCAGGCCGCCCTCGCTGGGATCGACCTCACGCTGCCCGCACGTTCCCTCCCGACCGGCTCGCTCCACCCGCTGACGATTCTCCGGGATCAGGCGATCGGGATTCTCCGCCGGATGGGCTTCGCGCTTGCCGAGGGGCCGGAGATCGAGGACGAGTTCCATTGCTTCGATGCCCTCAACACGCCCGCCGACCACCCGGCGCGGAACGAAAAGGACACCTTCTATTTCGACTCCGGAAAACTCCTCCGCACCCACACCTCGACCGTGCAGGTCCGGACGATGGAGACCCAGAAGCCGCCGATCCGGATCATCGCACCGGGCTCAGCCTACCGCCGCGACGAGATCGACGCCACCCACCTTTCGGTCTTCAACCAGCTCGAAGGTCTCTACGTGGCCGAGGATGTCTCATTGCCCGATCTTAAGGGCACACTGGAGTATTTCTTCCGCGAGCTCTTCGGTTCCGACACCGAGCTGCGTTTCCGCCCGCACTTCTTCCCATTCACCGAGCCGAGTTTCGAGATCGACGTGAAGCTCAAGGTCAAGGGTCATGAGCCGCGTTGGATCGAGGTCGCCGGCTGCGGCATGGTCGACCCGGCGGTCTTCGAAGCCATCAACAAGTCCCGCAAGGACAACCTTTTCGATCCCGAGAAGGTCACCGGCTTCGCCTTCGGCATGGGCCTTGATCGTCTTTCCATGATCCGCTGGGGCATCAAGGACATCCGCTTGCTGATCGAGAATGACGCGCGCTTTCTCAAGCAGTTCGCTTGAAGAAAGCACGAAATTCTAAGCACTAAATTCGAAACGAAGAGTTCAGATCAGAGACTTCATTCAATTCGATTCCATCTTCCATCTGTGTCCATCCGCGTCCATCCGTGGTTTAATTTCCTCTCTACTCTCCCATGAACGTCTCTCTAAACTGGCTCGCCACCCACCTCGATCTTGCCGGCAAATCGATCCAGGAAATCGACAACCTTTTCACCTTCGCGGGCGTCGAGGTCGAAGGCATCCAGGTCAAGGGGATCGCGTCCGACAAGATCGTGGTCGCACAGATTATGGAGGCCGTGCAGCACCCGAATGCGGACCGCCTGAAGGTCACGCAGGTCGATGCCGGCGAAGGCTCGCTGCGCCAGATTGTTTGCGGCGCGAAGAACTACGAGGTCGGCGACAAGGTTCCCTGCGCTTTGCCGGGTGCAGAGCTGCCCGGTGGATTCACGATCGGGGAAACCAAGATGCGCAATGTGGAATCGAAGGGCATGCTTTGCTCATCGACGGAGATCGGCCTGCCACCCAGTGAGGATGGCCTTTTGATCCTCCCGGAGGATTCTCCCGTCGGTCGTCCGGTGAAGGAGCTGTTCGAATCGGATGTGCTTCTGGAACTCGAAGTCACCCCGAATCGTCCCGATCTTCTGAGTCATCGCGGCATGGGTCGTGAGCTCGCGACGCTTCTGAAGACGCCGTTCCTGGCGCTGGAAATTCCCTCAAGGAGCGTGGGCGTCTCGCCCACGAGTCAGATCCGGCTCAATGCCCCCGAAGCCTGCCCGCTCTACACCGCTGTTAGAATCTCCGGAGTCACCGTCAAGGAATCCCCGGCATGGCTCAAACAGCGGCTTGAATCCATCGGCCTGCGTCCGATCAATAACATCGTCGATGTCACCAACTACGTCCTCCACGAACTCGGTCAACCGCTTCACGCCTTCGATGCCGCGAAGCTCAGCGGTGGCATCGTGGTGCGCACGGCCAATGAATCGGAAACCTTCGTTGCGCTCGACGAATCCGAGCACGTTCTCGCAGCCGATGATCTCGTCATTTCTGATGCCTCCGGTGCTGCTCTGGCGCTCGCCGGTGTCATGGGGGGCCTGACCAGCGGCGTCACGGAGTCAACAACAGACATTCTACTGGAATCGGCGTACTTCACGCCGCAGGGCATCCGCCGCACCTCGCGTCGCACGGCCTTGTCTTCGGACTCCTCGTATCGCTTCGAGCGTGGGGTTGATCCCGCCGGAGTTCTTCCCGCATCCGCCCTCGCGGTGAAGCTGATCCTTGAGCTCGCCGGTGGCACTGCCGAGGCAACCACGCAGGTGGCAGGCGAGGCTCCCGTCCTCACTCAGCCGGTCGTTCTCGACGCCAAGAAGCTCGACCAACTCATGGGCGGCTCGATCTCACTAACTGACGCCGAGGAAATCCTCAGCCGCCTTGGGCTATCGAAGCTCGCGGATGGCAAATGGGACGTCCCTTCGTTCCGCGCCGATCTCCAGCGCCACATCGATCTCGTCGAGGAGATCGCCCGCGTGCACGGGCTCGATCAGGTGCCATCGCGCTTCAGCGGCACCTTCGTTCCGACCTCACCGGTTGACGCCGCCTACGATGCCGACATGGCGATCCGCCGCAGCCTGGCCTCTCTCGGCTTCCACGAGTCGCAGACGATCAAGTTGATCTCCGACGCTCAGTTGACCGATGCGCTCACCTTGCGCCCTCTCCAGGATGGGGATGTCATCCGGGTGAAACTTCCGCTCAGCGAGGATCACGCGGTCATGCGCCCGAGCATCGTGCCGGGGCTCGTCGCCACCGCCGCGCGCAACATCCGTCTTGGCACCAAGTCGCTGCGCTTCTTCGAGCTGGGCCGCGTTTTCCGCAACCAGGGTGGGGGTAAGGCGAAGGATATCGAGAGCGATTCGCTCGCCCTCGTGCTCTCCGGTCCGGTCACTGCTGCCGGTTGGTCACAGACGGATCGTGCGGCAGATCTTTATGACCTCAAGGCGGTCATCGCCGCGTTGCTGCCATCTTCAAAGATCCAGTTGGTTCCCAAGGATCGTCCCGGCTTCGCCCTTGTTGCTGAAATCCAGGCGGACGGGCAGGGGATCGGTGTCTTCGCCCGGCTCATGCCGTCCCGTGAGCGTGAACTGGACCTCGGCGGCGCAGTGTTTGTGGCCGAGCTCGATCTTTCAAAACTCCGCAAGCTGCGCAACGGCATCGCCCACGCCGAGCCGCTGCCGCAGTTCCCGGGTTCCTCGCGCGACGCGGCCATGGACCTGCCCGCCGTCACGGCGAATCTTGAGATCGAAAAAGCCGTCGCCAAGGTCCAGCAGCCGCTGCTCGTCTCGTTCGACTGCTTCGATGTCTTCACCGATCCGTCCGGCGAAAAGCTTCCGGCCGACCGAAAGTCCGTGGCCTACCGTTTCGTCTACCGAGCCGAGGACCGCACGCTCAAGGCGGAAGAAGTTGATGCCGCTCACCAAGGGGTGCTAGACGCGCTGACGAAGGCCTTGCCGCTGAGGTTCCGCTGAGAGCGACCGCTGGAAAAGAACGAGGCGCAGACCTGACGAACAGATCCGCGCCTCAATACTATCCCCCCAGATAAACGAAAAAGGCCAATTATCACCAGATCTCCCCCCGGACACCTGTGATGAACCTTCCCCGCTACGAGGATGTGAAAAAAGTAGGGCGAAATTTCGGATTTGGCAATCGTAAAGTTTTCCGAATTATCAAGAGTTTCGGTCATTCATCCTTGAAGTAAATCTGGACCATCAGCCACGCGGATCCGACCACGCCGATGAGGAAAAAGACCATCGCCAGTCCGGGGTAACCGAGAATCCTGAAGCTCGTTTCGACCCGGGCCAGCATGGACGAACCCATGATGAACGCCGCCAGGATCAGGCCCGTGGTCACCCGGTTGGCGACCTTTTGCAGGCCTTGGATAAGCTTGTGCTCATCGATCGAATCCACTTTTACACGGATCTTGTTGTCCGCGAACATTTCGAGGATCCGGTTCATGCGTGAGGGAAGCTGTCCGATGAAATCCTTCGCTTCGCTGAGGGCACCCAGGATGTTGGCGGAAGTCAGGGAGTCCCTGACACGCGCCTGGGTGATCTGGGTCATCTGACGGCGGATGCATTCGTTTGGATCAAAGTTGGGAGCGAGTGCGATCCCCACGCGGTCAAGATTCAGCAGGGTTTTTCCGAGCAGGCTGATCTCCGATGGAATACGGATTCCGGCGGTCGCACAGGCCTGCATCACGAGCATCACCACGGCCCCGACCTGAAGTTCGCTGATGCTCTGGCTCTTGGCGGAGCCCACGATTTCCTCAATGGCGTTGATGAAGAGAGGCCGATCAATTTCAAGCTCGCGCGGTGAGCCGATCCTCATCGCCGCTTCCGCCGTCTGGAGCCCGTCGCCACTGCTGATGCCTGCCAGAAGGTGGACCAGTTGGTCGCGGATCCTCTGGTTCAAGCGTCCGATCATGCCGAGATCGAGGATTGCGATATCACGTTCCGGCGTGAGCAGCAGATTACCGGGATGAGGATCGGCATGGAAAAAGCCATCCACCAGGATCTGTTTCAGGTAGGCGCGGAAAAGCTCTTCGGCCAGGGCGTCGCCATCGAGTTCCACGATCACCGCTCCGGAAAGCGATGTGATCTTGGTGCCGGCGAGGTAATCCATCGTCAGCATCTGCGAGGTCGAATAATCCGGAACCACCTCGGGGATGTGGAGCCGTTTGAACTCCTTGAGGTTATCACGCAGCTCCCGGAGATGCAGGGCCTCCTTCTGGTAATCCAGCTCCCGCATCAGGCTGGCGCGGAACTGTTCGAGAATGCGGGAAATTTCATACCGCTTCCCGAAATCGGTATGGGTATCAAGGAACTCCGCGATCTCTGCGAGGCTGTTCAGATCGTCCACAATCTGCTGACGGATGCCCGGGCGCTGCACCTTGACCGCCACCACTCTTCCTCCGCGCAGGGTGGCGAGATGAACCTGGCCAAGGGACGCCGCGCCGAGGGGCGTTTTTTCGAAATTCTCGAAGGCCTTGGAGATCCTGACACCGAGCTGTTCCTGGACGATCTTCTCGATTTCCTCGTAGGGAACCGGCTCCACCTTGTCCTGCAGGCGGCTCAGCGCCTCGAGGTAGATGGGCGGAAGAAGATCGGACCGGGTTGACAGCAGTTGGCCGATCTTGACGAAAGTCGGGCCGAGTTTTTCAAGGTCGCGGGCGAGGTCGGAGGCATCATCCTTTTGCTCTTTCGTTGCATCGCCCATCCCTTCGTTGAAGCCGCCTTGTTGGACGATATCGGCGTTCGCATACTTGTAGAAAAGGAGGGCGACGTCCTTGTAACGCTTCAAATGGATGGGAGAGAGTTTCATGGGTTTGGAGGGCTGAAACCACTTTTGCACCCCCTGTGCCAGTTGTTAGGCCGCCGCCATCCCTTCTATTCCGGGAGTTTCAGACAAGGGGACACAAGCAGGTCTGTTGCAAATCGCACCAGTAGATACCGGAGATGTGCAAATCACACTGGCTGTCTGAAACCCGAGCCCTGCGTCCCGGGAAGAGGAGTCGCACTCAGAGTTGGATCCCAAAGAAATCGCGCATCACCTGCCGATAGACGTCGCGCTTGAACATCGGCAACCAGTCGAGATCGAACTCCGTCGGCTCGATCCAGCGGTAAGCGGAAAACTCGCGTGGCCGCTGGTTCACGTTCACCTCGGGCGCATTGGGCTTGAGCTGGCAGAGGTAGTAAGTCTGGGCCTGGCCGTGGAAGCCGTGCTTGCGGATCTTCTTCGCCCGCACCTCTTCAGGATACAAATAGCGGTAGCCATCCACCTTTTTCAGGACTTCGTAGTGCTCGGCCAGCAGTCCGACTTCCTCGCGCACTTCGCGGAACAGCGCCTCCTCCAGCGACTCGCCGAAGTCGACGCCGCCTTGGGGAAATTGCCACGAGCCCTTGACCGTCGAGCGCTCGCAGATCAGCAAGCGGCCATCCGAACGGGTCATCAGGGCCGCCACGTTGGGACGGAAACGCACCATGGAAAGAGCATGCGGTTTATTTCGGAGGACTCAACACTCAGGTTTTCTAAACCATTATTCGCAGTTCTGGCCAAAACCATTCGGCTGTGTCAGGGTTTGCTCCACGATGAAAGCCCTCGCACCACTCGCTGCCTTGTTCGTCCTGCTGGCCTCACCGCTCGGAGCCCAGACTCCGGCCGCCGATCCCAATGCTGCGGAAGCAAATTCCGGAGAGAGCGATGGTCCCCGTCGATTCTGGCAGGCGAGCGTCCCGGGTGGTCACTACATGGTCGCCGTTGATCGCATTTCCTCAGTCAGCATGCAGACCTACATGCTCGATGCCGCCCTGGTGGTGCATGAGGTGACGGTCGATACTTCCGGACAGGCACTGGCACGTTTTTACTACATCGAGCCACCGAGCAGCCCCGCCACTGGTGTGGGTCAGGTGCTGGAACGCGGCAAGCAAGTCGTCGAACAAGTCGGCAAGCGGACCGGCAATGATTCGGCCAACATGGTGGTGAAGAAATATCCGGAAACCACCCACGCGAAGGCGTTGGAATTCCGTCTTCAGAGCCAGGCCGAACTCGACGCGCTTTACAAGAGCCTGAGGGACACCTGGGAAAGCGGTCGGGGCAGAAAGTTCACCGTGAAGTGAGCCACGGCTCACGGTGCCGCGTGGGGGAAGCTATCCTGCAAGGGCATTCGCTTCATTCTCACGCGCGCTCGAGGATCTCGACCTCGTACTGATCGGGATCGGTGACGAAGGCCATCTTGCGTCCGCCGGTGGAGAACTTTTCGCGCCAGTTCGAGGGCCAGATCTCAATGCCGGACTTTTCGACCTTGTCGCAATACTCGATGATGTCCGAAACGCCAAGGCAGGTGTGCATGAGGTCTTCCGGGCAGGTGGCTGAGTAGTCCGGCGAGTGGCAGAGCTCAAGGAAGACTTCGTTCCCGGGGAGTTCGAGGAAGGCGAGCTGGTTGCCCTCGGGCGAGTCCTTGAGGTCGCCGACGGTGTAGCCGAGCTTTTCGTAAAAGGCGATGGAGGCCTCGAGGCTTTTGACGCGGATGCGGGTGTGGAGAAAGCGGATCATCGGCGGGAGTGTTGCCCGGAATGGGGCGCTTGCCAACCTGCTGCGCGGGGATTCTCATTTTCCACGCACCGAGTGATGAAACATGGCGCTGGCCCTGGTCGGGTGGTAGCCTTCGATTGCTATGAAAACGATCGTTGTTGCCCTGGACTACTCGGAATCGACTTCTGTCGTGCTGAACGCGGCGGTGGAAATGGCGAAGGCGTTCGGAGCCTCGCTGCATCTCCTGCACGTGCTGGAGGCGGAACCGGCCTATACGGCGTATGGATTCACGCCCGATGAGTTTCCGGCGATTCATCTGTTTCAGGAAGAGGCGAGGAAACGTGCGGCGGTGAAGCTCGACGAGTTGCTGGCCACGGTGCCGAGCGACATCGGAGACGTCCGCACGAAACTGGTGGAGGGTGCGCCGCTGTATGCCATCCTGGACTACGCGAAGGAGGTCCGCTCGGATCTGATCGTGCTGGGCTCGCACGGGCACGGAGTGGTGGCCTCGATCCTGCTCGGTAGCGTGGCAGAGGGACTCGTCCGAAAAGCGGAATACCCGACGCTGGTGGTGCCGGTCAGGCGTGCATGAGTGCTGCTGCGGCCTTGCGGCCCGTTGAATCGGCGGCTAGGGATGCCCCATGGCGCGACGCTCCTTCAGCTTTCTGCTCGCCCGGCGGTATCTCAATCCCCGCCGTGCAGTGCTATCCTCATTCACCCTGATCTCGCTGGTCGGCGTGCTGCTGGGCGTGCTGGTGCTGGTGGTGGTGATGGCGGTTTATGCGGGTCTGGAGCGAGACGTGAAAGGTCGTCTGCTCGGCTTCACTCCGCACATCCTCATGCGCTTGAACCCGGAAGGTGGTCAGCTCGGCCCGGTGGCGGACTGGCGCGAACCGGCGGAGCAAATGGCCAAGGTGCCCGGAGTGAAATCGGCGACTCCTTTCGTGGCTGACAACGTCATCGTCGATATCGATTCCTTCCAGCGGCCGGTGCTTTTCTACGGCATCGAGACCGAGGATGCCTCGCAGGTGGAAGGCATCACGAAGATGCTGGATGTGGACCACTATCCGGGATCGACCGCCGACATGGGGCTGGATGACCGGGTGGTGATTTCCTCGACTCTCGCGGACCAGCTCAACATCCGTCTCGGCGAGGTGCTGCGGCTGTATTCGACGCGGAATTTCGATGGCGTGATGAAGGCTTATAAAAGCACTGAGAAGCCGCCGATCCGCGAGGCCTTCAAGGAATCTTGGACAAAGGTGAACGAGCTGCTGGCGAAGGGCTGGAAGCAGGAAGGCGGCAAGGAGATCCTCACGATCGAAACGGTGCAGGACTGCGGCGACCGTCTGGACGGAATCGAAAAACAGCGCATTCGCGAGCCGGAGCGCGAGCTGATCGTGAACATCCTGCAGGCCCTGCAAAGCGGCGAAGTGGATGAAAAGGCGGGCGTTTGTCGCTTCGAGCCTGAGGTTCGCAAGGACATCGAAGGGTGGTTGACGGACCTTTCAAAAACGGATGCCGACAAGATGGACGGCGAGATCTTGAAGAACCTGAAAAGCGTGGTGCTGCCAAAGGAGGCGGTGGTGATCGGCGTTTACCAATCCTCGCAGATGAACCTGAATACGCCGGACATCTTCATGCCGCTGGGGCTCGCGCAGACGCTGGCCGGGCTGGATGACAGCGTGCAGGGCATCACGCTGCGCCTGGAGGATCCCTATCAGGCGGATGTGGTAGCGAAGGCCCTGTGGACGAAGATCGGCCCTGATTGGATGTCGGTCACCTGGATGGAACAGTATGCGGCGTTCTTCGCGTTGATCAGCCAGCAGCGGGTGATGATGTACTTCGCGCTGTCGTTCATCGTGCTGGTTTCCGCATTCTCGATGATGGCGGTGATGTTCACGGTCACGATCCAGAAGAAGCGCGAGATCGGCGTGATGAAGGCCCTCGGCGCGGCCCCGAACCAGATCGTGCGGGTGTTTCTTTATCAGGGGATGATCCTTGGTGTGCTCGGGGCCATCGCAGGGGTGGCGCTGGGACGACTGGTCATCCACTACCGCGGGGCCGTGCAGGCGGCGCTGCGAGGGCTTGGCTTTGATCCCTTCTCGGCTGGCTTCACCGGTTTCACCGTTCTGCCTGCCCACAACAATCCGGTTGAACAAGCCGTCATTGCTTTTCTGGCTTTTGTGCTTTGTTCATTGGCCGCCCTGGTCCCCGCCGCATTCGCTGCCCGCAGTGATGCCGCCAAATCCCTCCGCAACCTTTAAAAACCCCCGATGGATTTCTGGCTCATCCGCAACGGCGAAAAAACCGGTCCGCTCCCTGATTACGAGATTCGCAGTAAAATCGAGTCCGGTGAACTGGGGCCCGAGGACCCCGCGTGGTCGGACGGCATGCCGAACTGGGTGCCGCTGAAAACCATCGCGCTTTTCTCAGAGCTGTTTGAACGGTCGATCGAGATGGGTGAACCCGGGCCCACAGACTTTTCACCACCACCACCACCACTGCCTGAATTGCCCGATCCTCCAGCCGTGTATCGCCGCTTCTGGGCACGCTGGTTCGACCTCTTCGTCTATGGGGCTCTGTGGTGGCTGGCAATGTGGTCGTCCGGCAAGGATCTCAAGGCGCTGCTGGTGAGTCCTTGGCTGCTGGTGCTGCATCTGGTGCCTTGGTTTCTGATCGAAACGATGATGATCCATCACTTCGGCACGACACAGGGCAAAGCGTTGCTGGGGCTCTCCGTGGTGAATGCGGACGGTAGTCGTCTGACTTATGGCCAGAGCCTGCGCAGGTCGTTCAGGGTGATGTTCGCGGGAATCGGGTTCGGTCTGACGCTGATTTCCCCGATCTGCCAGTTGATGAGTTGGTTCACGGTCCGCCGAACCGGAGGCACACTTTGGGACCGGGCCGGTGGCCACCGGGTGAGGGTGGGGCCGCTCCGCCCGCTGAAGGTGACAGCCTTGGTGCTCGGACTTTTCATCGCCGTGGAGATCGAGGCCAACCTGCTGGCTCCGACGATGGAGGAGATCATGGTGAAGGATTTTCCGGAATTGAAGGCGTTCTATGACAAGTTCAGGAAGTGAAAGGCCGTGCTGGAGCAGCCAGATGCCAACCGTGAAACCCTCGTAGGCATCTCGCTCATGGAAAGAGGCAACTGGCCTGCTTCGTGCGGGCTTCATTCGCGAAATCGAGCCATGGCGAGATCAATCCTTGGTCACATGGGGGCTGGCAGTGGGCTGGATCAATCGCGGCGACGTGCTGTGTCGGCTAGCTGAGTGAGTACAGCATGCTGGAAGGAAAGTTGGGCGTCGGTTTCTCGAGAGAAAGCGCGCCCGTCGGTGGGCAGGCCCCGGCGACAGGGTGATAGAAATGAGAATGAGTCGCAATAGCAGCTATGAGCTTGACGGAAATCGATTGGGACGGTCTTTTTGCGGCAGTCGGCAACGCCTCGGATTACTTGGATTTCCGAAGCCTTCTGTTGCGCCGACCCCCGATCATCGCCTAGGTATCCCTGCCTTTTGATGCACCCCTTCCTTTACGCGCTGAACATCGGCACGCTCGCCACTTGGCTGAGTGTCGCGGGTGCTGGCTCAATCGCCTTGGTGGTGAAGAGCGGAGCGGATTCCGCAACGATGCAGGTGTCGAAGGCCGATGCTTCCGAAGGTCCGGACGTTGATATTGATCTCGCGCAGATGGCTGCCGGATCGGCAGCTCCTTCTGATCCGACGCTGCCAACTTCCGAACAGGAGGTGCCGCCCGAGCAGAAAGCTGTTCCAGAATTGCTGGAAGCGGTCCCTGAGCTTCCTGAGATCGCGGATACACTGCCTTTGCCTGAAGTTCCCGAGCTGCCTGAGCTGGCTAAGCCCGAACCTTCTCGCGAGCCTCAGCCCCGTTCGCCGATCAAGCCTGCAAGTTCTCCCCGTCCAGTATCGCGAGGCTCCGACAAGCCCGCCTCGTCCTCCAATTCAGGATCGGGCACAGGCAAAGGCTCCGGCACCTCAACCGGCAGTGGCTCGGGCGCGGTTGGTTCGGCCCGTTGGGCAGGAGGACGCATGCCTGCTCCCAATTATCCGTCCGAAGCGCGCCGCAAGGGTCAGGAGGGTCGAGTGGTGGTGCTTTTCTCAGTCGATGAGCAGGGAAACGTTGTCAGCGCCAGCGTCACCGGCCCCTGTCCCTATCCGGCCCTCAATGATGAAGCGCTGCGCGCCGTCCGGCGCTGGAAATTCCAACCTGGAGCGCGGGCCAGCCTGCAGCGCCCGATCATTTTCAAACTGAACTGACCATGCTGACTGCGAACATCGTTCTCGAGACATTTGAAAAGGGCGGCTGGGTCATGTGGCCCGTATTGGCCACGTTCTTCCTCGCTCTCTGCGTGTTGATCGAGCGCGTGATCTGGTGGCTCGGGCTGGCGAAGTCGATCGAATCCGTCAAGCAACAGAAGGCGCGCGATGCCATCGGGGTAGGCGACTTTGAAGCAGCATGGGCCCTTGGAGAAAAGACGTCGGATCCCTTCCTGCTCAATCTCCGGGAAGGCATCTCCCACGCCCACACCTCGATGCTCGCGGCGATGCAGCTTCATGCGGCACACCTCATCGAGAAATCCGAGGCTCGCCTTTGGGTGCTTGGCACAGTGGTGACTTTGGCCCCACTGCTGGGACTGATGGGTACGGTGGTCGGTTTGATGGGGTCGTTCGGAAGCCTGGGCGACGAGACGCTCGGCGTGACCAAGGTGACTGGCGGCATCTCGGAAGCGCTCATCGCCACTGCCTGCGGTCTCGGAATCGCGATCGCCTGCCTGCTGCCCTACAACTATTTCCGGAAACGCGTCTCCTCACTCCGCAACGCTCTCGAACGCTGGATCAATCACACTGAGCTGCTGGTTCATTCCGCGAAGTCGCACGGACACGATCTGGAGACCTTCGCCGTTTCCAAAAACCTTTCCCGCTGAACCGACATGCCGGTCAAACTCCAGGGCGGATCCGCCGATCACGAGGAAGAGGCTCGTATTGAGATCGTGCCGCTGATTGACATCATGTTCTTCCTGCTCGCCAGCTTCATGCTGGTCAGTCTGAGCATGACCCAGATCCACCGCGTCAACATCAACCTGCCGAAGGCTTCCTCGTCGGTTGCTGATCCGAAAACGCCGCCCATTCATCTCGCGATCGATTCCTTCGGCGTGATCACTTGGGATTCGAAGATCGTGACGCTTTCCGAGATCACCAGCCGTCTAACAGCTCTGCCTCCGACCGTTGACACGCGTGTCATGATTGCCGCAGACGAAGAGTCCCGGCACAAGCAGGTGCTTTCCGTGCTTGATGCCGTGAAGGCGGCGAAAGTCGAGAAGGTCAGTTTCGAAACAAAAAATCCAAACCCATGAGTGTCCGCCCGCTGCCAATTCTCAACGCCATCGGTTGTGCCGTGCTCATGGTGCTGATCGTGATCCAATGGAAGAGCGGACAATCGGTCGAGGACAAGCTCCGCGACTCGCGCGAGCAGATGGCTCTGGAAACGAAAGGCCGTCAGGATGCGGAGAAGCGCGCCGTCCAGCTGCAGTCAGACGTGGATGGATTGAAGGCCGCCATTGATGCCATGCGCGAGGGGTCGGAGCGTGACAGGAAGACTGCTGAGGATGCCGGAAAATTCGCGTCGGACAAGGCCGGCGAAGTCGGAGCCCTCACAATCGGTCTCGGCAAGGCCCAGGAACAACTCAAGGTTTGGGAAGAGTCGGTGAAAGCACGCGACGAGAAACTCAAGGAGCTCAACGAGTCCCTGGTCGCCACCCGTCAGCGTCTCGATGAAGCCATCGCCAAGCTCAAGCAAGCCGGGGCGAGGTAATTACTGCATTTCCAGGGCGAGATAGGCCTCGATCTCCTCCGCAGGATTGTGGGCCCTCATCAGGCTCTCACCGATCAGCACTGCATTCGCTCCGGCATCGAGGGCACGCTGGGCGTCGGCCAAGGTCTTGATGCCGCTTTCGGAAACCAAAAGCACGTCCTCGGGTACTTCGTCGGCGAGTTGCTCGGTCGTGGCCAGATCGATTTCGAAGGTCTTCAGGTTGCGGTTGTTGATGCCGATCAGGTCTGCGCCGAGCTCCAGCGCACGTTCCATTTCCCTAAGGTTGTGCACCTCCACCAGCACGTCGAGCTGGAAGGCCTTGGCCTCATCGTAAAGCTTCCGCAGCAGATCGTCATCGAGCGCCGCCACAATCAGCAGGATGGCATCCGCGCCGCAGACGGCCGCTTCGTGGATCTGCACGGGATGGATCGTGAAGTCCTTCCGAAGCAGGGGAGCTGCGGAGAATTTCGAGATCTGGGTCAGGTAGCTGAGCGAGCCCTGGAAATATTTCTCATCGGTAAGGATCGAAAGGCAGGACGCTCCGCCGTCGAGATAGCGCCCGGCCTGGCGGACCGGATCGAACGACGGATCGATCAGTCCGACCGATGGAGAGGCCTTTTTCACCTCTGCGATCACCCCCAGCTTCCCCGGACCGCGATCGAGCGCGGCGCGGAAGCCTCCGAAATCATTTCGCTGCAGTGCGGCGGCTCTCAGCAGGGCCGCCCTTGGCATCAGGACTTCGACTTCCTGGTGTTTCGTGGCAATGATTTCAGCAAGCTTGTCGGACATGGCATTGAAGGGGAAGGGCCGCAGCGCTCACCGCGGTGAGCCACGGAAACTCGAAAATGAAAATCCGGCAATGGTTTCTCAAAAAAACTCTTGCGCCAGTTCCACGGATGCGTAGAAAGCGCCCACGCAACTAGCGTTTGCGGGCGTAGCTCAGTGGTAGAGCGCCACCTTGCCAAGGTGGATGTCGTGAGTTCGAATCTCATCGCCCGCTCCATTTTCAAACAGCCACCCAACTCTGGGTGGCTTTTTTGTGGGCTGGAGAATGGCTCCGTTCCCATTTGATTGCTGACCTGCCGCCGGATGGACCAAGGAGCCGCTCCAGCCTGCCGAAGCCTGATCGGGCAAATTTTCAATGCCCTGAAGAATGTCTCAACGGAGAGAGGTCGATGACGGGTTGCCGGTCAAAAGACGGACGATACCCCCGAGAATACCGCTGACGATCTTCACGATCAGTAGAAGGGCACCGAATACGACGCCAACGGTCAGAACGAGAAACACCACGATCGCTCCAAGCAGGATCCAAAGCGGCCACCAGCGGGCGTCGAGTTGCTTCACCCGGCCCTGCCACTGACGCCAGGCCGGATCGGGCTCGGGCGTTGATTCGGGTTTCGGGTTAGGAGGGGCGGCGTCGTCGATCGCCAGCACTTCCATTTCAATCGGCTCATTCACGCGACGAACATGGGTGGTGCCCGGCCATCAGGCAATGCGAAGACCGGGCGGATTTTGGAAGCGTCGCGGGTCAGGGGATCAGCCCTTGATCTCCATCAGCATCTGCGGGTTGTTCGGAAATTTTTTCAGGAAGAACAGCAGGCGCTCCATGGCCTCGACCGGACGATGCCCCGAGAGGCCGCGGCGGATGAGGTAGATCTTGTGAAGCATGTGCTCCGGAAGCAGCAGCTCCTCGCGGCGGGTGCCGGACTTGAAGATGTCGACCGCCGGGTATATGTAGTTTTCGGCGATCTTGCGATCGAGGACGAGCTCCATGTTGCCGGTGCCCTTGAACTCCTGGAAGATGGCTTCATCGGCCTTCGAGTTCGTCTGGATCAGCGCGGTGGCGAGGATGGTGAGCGAACCTCCACCACGGGTGTTGCGGGCTGCGGCGAAGAGGCGACGTGGAATTTCCAAGGCGCCGACCATCAGTCCCCCAGAGGCGATGCCGCGATTGTGACCCCCGCCGCCACCACCGTGGTTGTAGGCGCGGGCGAGGCGGGTGATGGAGTCCATGAGCAGGAAGACGTCCTTGCCGCCTTCGACGAGGCGCTTGGCGCGTTCGATCGCGAGTTCGGCGATGCGGCAATGATTGCGCGAGCCGTCGTCGTTCGAGCTGGCGTAGATTTCCACTCCGGGCAGGGCTCGTCTGAATTCGGTCACTTCTTCCGGCCGTTCATCCACCAGAACGATCATCAAGTGCATGGTTTCCTCATACTTCTCGCGGATGGCCTCGGCCATGTGGAGAAGCAGGGTGGTCTTGCCGGAGCGGGGAGGGGAAACGATCAGGCCGCGCTGGCCGCGACCGACTGGAGCCATCAGGTCGACGACGCGGGTGGTGAAACGTTCGGGCGTGGTTTCGAAGCTGATGCGCTTGGTCGGGTTGATCGCCTTGAGCTCCTCGAACAGCGGAAGTTTCCGGGAAATATCCGGGTCGAGTCCGTTGACGGAAGTGATCTCGATCAACTGCGGGCCGCGTGGCCCCTCTTGGGCGATGCCATGAATCCAGTGGCCGACGCGCAGGCCGAATTTCCTCACGTGTTCAGGCGAGACAAAGACGTCGTCACGAGCCTGTTCGAATCGCTTGGCGGGAAGGCGGAGAAATCCGAAACCCTTCGGCGCGAGTTCGAGCATGCCGTTGACCTCGACCTTCGGCCCACTGAACTGCGGCGGCGGGGGACGGCGTTCGGCCTGCTCATGCTGTTGATGAGGATTTGGTGGGCCTTGGCGTGGGCCTGGTCCGGGGTTCTGGTTCTCACCGTCCGGACGCGGTTGATCACCCGAGAACTGGCGGTCGCGACGACGCTTGCGCTTTTCGCGGCGGCGCTTGCTGCGGCTTTCCTGCTGCCCACCCTGGCCCTGCGGCGGATGCTGCTGCGGATGGCGCGGCTGCTGATGCTGGCCGTGCGGACCTTGTTCGCGTTGTTGAGGAGCTTGCTGCTGCTGCGGCTCGCGCGGAGGGCCTTCGGGTCCGCGATGCTGGACACGACCGCCACCGGGGACGCGACCGAAACGTTGCTGCTGCCCGTCTTCTGATGGCGCTTGTGGAGCGGGGGTTTCCTGACGCGGCTCGGGCCGTTCCTCGCGTTCGCGAACGGGTTCCGCCACGGTCTTCGCACGGGAAGTCGGCTTCGGCTTTGGCACGTCCTCGCCGGAAATTTCCGCCACGACCTTGGCGGCGCGCGGAGCGGCCTTTTTCGCAGCCTTCTTCGCAGGAGCTTCGGCAGCGGGTGCCGGTGCAGCGACTTCGGTCACGATCACTTTTTTCACCGCTTTCTTGGCCGCTTTTTTCGCGACCGCGGGTGCGGATTCCATCACCTCGGCGGCAACTTTCTTGGCTGCCTTTTTTGCGGCTTTCTTGGCGACCCGTTTCGGTGCGGCGTCGGATTTGCCTGAAGACGTCTCATTGGAAGGAAACGGCAGCAGGGTGTCTTCGTTGAAATTCTGGGTCATCCGATGAAGGGTGAAAGTGGGGTGGCGCGGAGGCGGTTTGAAAAAATCAGGCGTCGAGTTGTTCGATCAGGTCGTCTGCGACTTCGAAATTGGTGAACACGTTGAGGGTGTCGTCGTAGTCGTCGAGCAGGCCGTAAAGTTTCAGGACTTGTTTCGCGATTTCCAGATCACCGACGACGGTCGGGTTCTGGGCGATGGAAACGAGCTTTTCCGAGACGGGCTTGTAGCCGGAGCCGCGGAGGGAGTTGGCGATGGTGCCGAGTTCGTTGGGCGCGGTGTAGACGATGTGCTCCGCTTCATCGCTGAGCACGTCATCGGCCCCGGCTTCGATGGCGGCGGAGAAAATTGTTTCCTCGGGAAGCGCTTCCGCTGGAAATCGCAGCTCGCCCTTGCGGTCGAACTGATAGGCCACACTGCCGGGCGTGGCGACGCTGCCACCATTCTTCGTGAAGATGGTGCGGAGGTCGGCGGCGGTGCGGTTGATGTTGTCGGTGGCCATTTCAATGATGAAGGCGATGCCGGAGGGGCCGTAGCCTTCGTAGGTCACTTCCTGGATGGCGGCACCGCCGAGTTCGCCGGTGCCTTTCTTGATGGCGCGATCGATGTTTTCCTTGGGCATCGACACCGCCTTGGCATTGTCGATGGCGGTTCGCAGCCGAGCGTTCATGGACGGATCTCCGCCACCGGCGCGGGCGGCGAGTGCGATTTCATGAGCGCACTTGCTGAATACCTTGCCTTTGATGACATCGACGCGAGCCTTGATGTGCTTGACCTTGGACCACTTGTTGTGACCGGCCATGAGAGTGTGGGACGGATGGTGAAAATGAGGATTGGAAAAAGCTCCGGGTGCAAGAATGCGTGGCCGGGAAGCCATTGCGAAAGGGCCGGGGAGTCAGAAACCTGCCGTCTGCCACAATGCAAGACACAGGAGAAGGAAACCCCGCGGGCGGTTCAGGAAAGAAACCCGACACCCAATCGAACCAACGTCGACAGGATGCGTTTGGGTGGATTCCTTGGCAACTCCAAATTTTCGAGGTCCGGAAAGGTCGCGTCGGGTTGATTTCAGGCAGCTTGAGAGTCGATGCGTGGGCGGTTCCCGGTTGACCGTTCTCGGTTCGAAAGACTACTTATCGGCCGCACACCGCATTTACCATGAAGGACCCCATCACCGTCTCCATCACCGGAGCCGCTGGCCAGATCGGCTACGCGCTTCTTTTCCGCATCGCCTCCGGTTTCGTCTTCGGTCCCGACCAACCGGTGAACCTCCGTCTCATCGAAATCGAGCCTGGCCTGCCCGCGCTCCAGGGCGTGATGATGGAGCTCGATGACTGCGCGTTTCCGCTGCTCAACGAGGTCGTCGGCACCGCCGATCTCGATGAGGGTTTCAAGGATGCCAATTGGTGTCTTCTCGTTGGCTCCGTTCCGCGCAAGGCTGGGATGGAACGTGCTGACCTGCTCGGCATCAACGGCAAGATCTTCACCGGCCAGGGCCAGGCCATCGCCCGCAACGCCGCAAAGGATGTGCGCGTGCTGGTGGTTGGAAACCCCTGCAACACCAACTGCCTCATCGCGATGAGCAACGCCTCCGGCATCCCGTCGGACCGCTTCTTCGCGATGACCCGCCTCGACGAGAACCGCGCCAAGAGCCAGCTCGCGAAGAAGGCCGGCGTCCATCAGTCGAAGGTCACCAACCTCTGCATCTGGGGCAACCACTCCGCCACCCAGTATCCGGATTTCACTAACGCGAAGATCGACGGCAAGCCGGTCACCGAGGTCATCAGCGATCACGAATGGCTCCAAGGTGAATTCATCGCCACCGTCCAGCAGCGCGGCGCAGCCGTCATCAAGGCCCGCGGGCTTTCCTCCGCCGCCTCCGCTGCAAATGCCGCGATGGATACGGTGAAAAGCCTCATCACCCCGACCCCGGCTGGTGACTGGCACTCGGTCGCCGTCTGCTCGGATGGATCCTACGGCATCGAAAAGGGCATCATCGCCTCGATGCCGATCCGCACGATCGAGAATGGCAAGTGGGAGGTCGTCCAGGGCGTGTCGGTCGATGCCTTCAGCCAGGGCAAGATCGATGCCACCATCAACGAGCTCCTCGAAGAGCGCGATGCAGTGAAGGATTTGATCCCAGGCTGATCTTCACTCGATGTTTTACGGAATGCGGCCGTCGGGAACCCGGCGGCCGTTTTCATTTCCGGTGGACGCATCGCTTGCATGCGCCGTCTTCCTTTTCCACAGTGCACGCAACAGATGTCGCAGCCACTAGTCATTGCCGGTCGTGAGTTCAGCTCGCGCCTCATGCTCGGAACGGGAAAATTTCCCTCCAACGAATCGATGCGCGATGCCCTCGCCGCCAGTGGCACCTGCATCGTGACCGTGGCCCTGCGGCGCGCGGATCTCACCGGAAAGCATGATCCCTACGCGAACATCCTCGAATTCGTGGATGCGGAGAAATACCTCATCCTGCCGAACACCAGCGGCGCGATGAATGCCGAGGAGGCGGTGCGGCTCGCTCGTCTCGCGGCCGCCGCCGGTCTTCCGAAGTGGGTGAAACTGGAAATTCATCCAGACCCGACCTACCTGTTGCCCGATCCGATTGAAACGCTCAAGGCGGCCGAGATTCTCGTGAACGAGGGCTTCACCGTGCTGCCCTACATCAACGCCGATCCGGTCCTCGCCAAGCGACTTCAGGAAGTCGGCGTCGCGACCGTCATGCCGCTCGGTGCGCCCATCGGCAGCAACCGTGGCATCTCCACGCGCGACCAGATCCGCATCATCATCGAGCAGGCCACCGTGCCGGTCGTGGTCGATGCCGGTATCGGTGCTCCCAGCCATGCGGCGGAAGCCATGGAGCTCGGAGCAGACGCTGTGTTGGTGAATACCGCCATCGCCATCGCCAGTGATCCGGTGCGTATGGCGCAGGCCTTCCGGAAGGCAGTTGAGGCGGGACGCGAGGCCTATGAGCTCGGTCTTCCAGAAGCGGAGGATCGCGCGATCGCCACCAGCCCGCTTACCGGGTTCCTTTCGTGAGAATGATCGAAACGAGCTTCGTTTCCTCCTTCTCGCCGACCGATACGGGGGTGTAAGGACCGACCGCCTCGGTCCCCAGATAGATTTGATAGATCTGGCCGCGCTTCACCTTGGCGGTGAAGAAGTGATTGGTGTCATCGGTGGTAGACGGACTCTTTCCCGCTGCCACCGCTACGTCTCCTTGCATCAGTTTCAGGTCGCTGACTTCACGCTGGCCATCCGTTTTGACCTCGACCCGCAGCTCGCATTCCTCCGGCGCGGGTAGGGTTTTCGCGCCGAGCGCGAGATAGCGTCCGGTCACTTCCACACCCGGCACCGAGGTGTCCTTCAGGTCCCAGATCATCGGGAAATGATGGTCGGATTTCTTCCACGACGTCGCATAGATGCCGTGCACGACGCTGCCTTCGATCGCGCGCGCCGTGTCCGGCAGAAT
>JANOBS010000139.1:0-1866 GCA_031411755.1 Luteolibacter sp.
GAGCGAAATTCTTCGACGACCTCCGCGCCACCGGCCTTTCCAAGTTCCGCATCGAACTCCTCGACGAGGACAAGGAAGCCGCCACCCGCACGATCCGAGCCTATCAGGCCCTCATCTCCGGCGAAAGCGACTCCGTGACCCTACTGCGCCGAGTAACCGCGCTCGAAAAGCTCGGAGTCACCGAGGGAACGCTGGAGGCAAAGCTCTAAGCACTAAATCCAAAATCCAAAACGAAGACTCCACTTCTGTGTTTCGAATTTAGGATTTAGTGCTTTCTCCCCGATGGATCTCCCCGACGTCATCGCCCACTGCCTGTCGAAACCTAACAGTGAGGAAACCACTCCCTTCGGCCCCGACGTGCTCGTTTACAAGGTCGGCGGCAAGATGTTCGCCGCGACGGTGCCGGATGAATTTCCCTCGCGGGTGAACTTGAAGTGTGACCCCGAACGGGCCGTCACCCTGCGCGAGGACTACGAAGGCATCGTCCCGGGCTACCACATGAACAAGAAGCACTGGAACACCGTCACGCTCGACGGCTCCGTGCCCGCCAAGCTCATCCGCGAGTTGATCGACCACTCGTATGAGCTGGTCGCCTAAGCACGAAAATCGAAATCCTAAATTCGAAACGAAGAGTCTGCCTCTCCCTTTCGAATTTCAGATTTCGTATTTCGAATTTTCTTCAAGCAATGTTCGTGAACACCACCTGCACGTCGTCGTCGTCCTCGACCTTGTCCAGGATCAGCTCGACCTCGGCCATCTGCTCGTCGGTCAGTTCGATCGGGGTGGTCGGGATGCGCTCGAGCCCGGCCTTCTTGGTGGCGATGCCGAGGGCCTCGATGCCCTGGGTCAGTGAGGCGAAATCCGAATAGGCCCCGATCGCGCGGGCGAGTCCGTCCTCGACGCTGAGTTCCTCAAGGCCGCTGTCGATCAGCCCGAATTCGATTTCCTCCAGATTCATCTCAGGCGTCACCTCGAACTCCACGACCGCCTTGCGCGTGAACATGAAATCGAGCTGGCCGCTCTGCACGATCTGGCCGCCGTTCTTGTTGAAGATCGTCTTCAGGTTCACCACCGAGCGGTTGGTGTTGTCGGTGGCACACTCGATGTAGAACAGACTGCCGTGCGGTCCTTTTCCCTCGTAGTAAACCTCCACGATGTCGGCGCCCTCGTGACCGGCGGCGCGCTTGATGGCGGCGTCGACCCGATCCTTCGGCAGATTCTGGGCCTTGGCGTTGATGATTGCCATCCGCAGCGGCGCGTTGCCCGCAGGATCCGGTCCGCCGTTCTTGGCGGCCATGGTGATGGCTTTGGAAAGCTTCGGGAACACCCGGGACATCGTGTCCCAGCGTGCTTCCTTGGCGCGGCGTCGGCATTCAAAGGCTCTTCCCATGGTCGTGAAAGTGGTTCGCCCCAATCCAAGCGCACCCACCCGAACTCGTAAACCGCGAATCGTTCCTCTCTCGTTTCCGCTTTCCGCTTTCCGCTTTCAGCTTTCCACTTTACCTCAAGCCATGCCCGACGTTCAACCCGCCCTGACCGGCCTGACGCCCGATGCCCTCTCCGAGTGGCTCGCGGCCGAAGGCCAGCCTGCGTTCCGGGCCGGGCAAATCCTCGACTGGGTCTGGAAAAAGAAGGCCGCGACCTTCGAGGCGATGACAAACCTCCCCGCTCCCTTGCGGGCGAAACTGACGGAGACCTTCCGCCTCCACTCGCTGGAGCACAGCCAGACCCAGGGTGCCAGCGACACCACACGCAAGTTCCTCTTCAAGCTCCACGACGGCCGTTACGTCGAAAGCGTCCTCATCCCCGCGAACCCCGCGCTTTATGGCGAAAAATCCGACCGCCGGACGCTCTGTGTGTCCTCGC
>JANOBS010000140.1:0-13101 GCA_031411755.1 Luteolibacter sp.
GCGCGCGGCGTTCGCCGTCCGTCGCCGCGGCTGGGCCCAGTCCATCGGCGAGCGTGCCGTTGTTGTCGAGAATGCGGGAGTTCAGGAGATCAAAAATCCCGGGCGTGTCGGCGAAGAAGCTGTCATCACGAGGACCGGCGAAAACGGTGTTTCCAGCAGGCAGATCGTAGGTCGTTTGAAATGTGTAGGCATCAAGAGCCGCGCGGTTCGCCGCACCGGAAACCGCCACTCCATTCGCATCATTGTAGGATGGAGTGGTGTTCTTGCCGATGTTTGGTGGAGCGACGAGAAGCGGAGAGGTGCCGTTGAGAAGTGTGCGCTTGTTTCCGACAACCTTGGTGATCGAGTAGGACTGCACGAAGTTCTGGCGCGCGTCCCCTACTGTCTGGATTGGGCCGATTTCAGTCCCACGACCGTAACGGAGGATGGTGTCCTTGTTCTTGTAGTTTCCGTTGGTGGTGTCCACCGGGGAGAACTTGAAGTCGTAACGCTGGGCCTCGGCTCCGGTCGTCGGATTGGTGATGTGGATGGAGTAAAGCGCATCCGAGGAGAAGGCGTCATACATCACGCCATCGCCGGGCTCGCAGAAGGGATGCACGTTCACCTCAACGACCAGCACCTTTTCACCAGTCGGACGATTGCGGATGAAGGTGTAGACGTCCGTGAGGTTGGCCTGTGGGTCGAGCTTGATGAGCGGCGCGTCGCTGTGACTGGAAGCGGAGGCGGTGGGAACCGTGCAGAGCAGCGTGGACGCCACCAAAGCGGCTCCGGCAAGTCCCTTCACGGCGTTTTGCTCACGATGAAATCGGCTGTTGTTGCCGGATTGAGATGATTTTCTTTTCATTGGAATTGGTTGCGTTGGTATTCAGGCGAAAGCGTGTCGACATTATTGAGACAGGCGCTGGCCCGGACAATTTCAGCATTAACCATTCCACCGGATCCGCCATGGTCCCATGAACCCTTGTGCCAATGAGGGTATAAGGCACCGCCTCAACGCATTTATTCCAAAGGAGTATTTCAACATCTCCGATTCTTCAAAATGGACCTCAAATCCGTGCGGAATATCGCCTGGATTCATGCACAACACCCTTGAGAAAATTCGTTGAGCACCTTCCAGAGGCGCATGCGCTTGATTCAACTTTCAGATCAGCATGATCTCCTGAGGCGTCAATGCCCGCCATGCTCCGGCGTAAAGGTCGGTAGACAATTCGATCCCGCCGATGCGCTCGCGATGCAAGGACGTCACCCGGTTTCCGATGCGATGAAACATCCGCTTCACCTGATGATAGCGACCTTCGTGCAGGGTCAGACGGGCCTCGCGCTCACCCAGGATCTCCAACTTCGCAGGCAGCGTCGTGAGGTCCTCGGTGTGGAAATAGAAGCCTTTCGCGAATGCTTCCACCGCATCAGTCGGAATCGGATCACGAGTCCCGACAAGGTAGACCTTTGGCACCTTTCGCGTGGGATCCATGAGGGACTTCGACCAACGACCGTCATTGGTCAGGAGGACAAGCCCGGTCGTGTTGCGATCGAGACGACCAACGAGATGCAGCGATTGCTTGTCCGGATCATCGATCAAATCGATCACCGTCTTGTGCTCGGCGTCGCTTGTCGCACTGACCACGCCTGCTGGCTTGTTCACCATCAGGTGAAGAAGACGTTCGGAGGATTGCACGACGGCGTCATCGATCGCCACGGACATGAAACGATCCACCTTTTGATCGATCCGAATGCACACGGTCCCGTCGACCGTCACGCGTCCCGCCACGATCAGCCGTCGCGCCTGCGTGCGACCCAGCGAGTCGTGTTTCGCAAGCAGTCGGTCGAGCTTCATCTGCCCAAGAATGCACGAAGCGGCCAACGACGCAAAGCCCTTGGACTGCGCGTAGCCTGCTGGCTGATCACGCAGACAAGAACGAACACCCCTCCTAACTCGATTCGCTCTCGACGGCACTACCCGTGATTTTGGATTTACCCGGCAAAACATCCGCCCCACCATGCATCCATGAGTACAGAAACAACCTTGTGGGAAGGCCGCCCATCCCAGTGGCTCAATCTTGGACCATTCCTGATTGCGCTGACGGTGGCGATCGGAATCGGAATCGGCGGGGTGTTCGTCTTTCCTGTCTGGGGCCTGGAGGTCGTGCCCGTGCTCTACCTCATTTGGCGCTGGCTGAAGGTTCGCTCTCAGAAATTCGAGCTCACCAGCGAGCGGCTGCGGGTGACTGAAGGCATTTTCAACCAGAAGATCGACGAGATCGAACTCTACCGCGTGAAGGACATCGCGATGGAGCGCCCGCTGTGGATGCGGATGACTGGTCTGGCCTCGGTGCTGCTGGACACGTCCGACCGCTCGATGCCAAAGCTGACACTGCCCGCCATTTCCAACGGCGTGGAACTCCGCGAACAGCTCCGCAAGCAGGTCGAGGAGATCCGTGATAAAAAGCGTGTCCGCGAGGTGGACATGGAGGAGCCCCATGATCACGACGGCCTGGGTGACGGACACCAGGGTTGATCGGACGGGATCGCTGATGGGGCCATTGGCAGAATTGACATGCGGATTTCCAGGGATCCGCTAGGGCAGATGGATGAGTTTCCGGCTACCGCCCCTGATCGCTCTGTTGGCGGTGATATCACCGATCCTCGCGGAGGACGCACCGGGGATCGCATGGCGCTCGCTGGATGCGACGACGTTTGAAAAGGCTCGTGCCGAAAAGAAACTGGTGTTCCTCGATCTGGAGGCGGTCTGGTGTCACTGGTGCCATGTGATGGATGAGAGGACCTATGCCGATCCCGGCGTCCGGGATGCTTTGGCGAAAGGGTTCATCGCAGCGAAAGTCGATCAGGATTCCCGACCGGATCTGGCGCGACGTTACGAAGACTATGGCTGGCCGGCGCTGGTGGTGATCGATCCGGTCACGCTGAAGGATCTGACGATCGGCTCCGGATTCCACAAGCCTGAGGATTTCCTGAAGCTGCTAACGAAGGCCAAAGAACCGGACGCAGCGGAGTTCGAACGCAAGGTCACGGCACCCGGCGAGAATGCCTTGTCCACGGATCAGAAGCAGGTGCTGCTGGGCAAGTTGCGGAATCGATTCGATGAGAAGGAGAAAGGTTGGGGCACGGGGCATAAGTTTGTGCCTTGGGAGAACATCGAGCTCTGCATTCAGCTCGATCGGAAGGGAGATGAAAGTGCAGGGAGAATGGCGAAGGAAACCCTGACTGCCGCGCTTGCCCTGATCGATCCCCATTGGGGTGGGCTCTATCAGTATTCAGCCGATGGTGACTGGCGGCATCCACATTTCGAGAAAATCATGGAGTTCGAGTCCGAGGTGCTGCGGGTTTACTCGCTGGCGTCCCTCGAATGGAGACGTCCGGAGGATCTCGCCGCCGCGAAGCAGATCGCGAAGCATCTGCACGATTTTCTGCGATCACCGGAAGGAGCCTACTACGTCAGCCAGGATGCCGACGTGGTCCCCGGCCAACATTCAGCAGACTATTTTTCACTGACGGATCCCGGGCGGCGGAAGATCGGTGTGCCGCGTGTGGATCAGCATGTGTATGCGCGTGAGAACGGCTTGGCGATCACCGCTCTCGTGGCGCTGTGGCAGGCTTCAGGAGAAGATTCGTATCTCGATGATGCCAAGCAAGCTGCGCAGTGGGTCGTCGATCATCGCTCGCTTCCCGAAGGTGGATTCTCGCATGATGAAAAGGATTCACACGGCCCTTTTCTCGCGGATCAGGTGCAGATGGGACGGGCCATGACCGCTCTGTTCACGGCCACGGCCGATCCGAAATGGCTGGATCATTCCATCGCTTGCGCCCGATTCACCGATGCCCGTTTCAGGAAGGATAGTGGTGCCGGTTTTCTTTCATCGGTGGCTCACCCGGATTCCCCACTGCCGGTTTGTGATCGCAACGAGAACATCGCGATGGTCCGTTGGTGCAATCTGCTGAATCGGGTGACGGGTGATGCGGCATGTTCTGAAATGGCGAAACGCGGCATGCGCTTCCTGTCCAGCGACGGGGCTCAGAAGGACATCTTCTCCTTCGTCGGTGGAGTGACGCTGGCCGATCAGGAACTCGCTGAAGAACCGGTTCATATCGCAGTCGTCGGAGGAAAGGACGATCCTAAGGCCGCCGCACTATTCGCCGCCGCACAACGGCATCCTTCACCTTACAAGATCACTGAATGGAAAGTGCCTGGTGCCGCCTTCAGGGAAGGCGGGATCGACTATCCCGACCTGGGCAGGGCTGCTGCTTACCTGTGTGCGGACGGTCGTTGCTCATCGCCGAAGTTCACCGCAGCGGAACTTCATGAGGCCTTCGCTAAAAAATGACCGGCCCTCAGAACGTCCAGTTCAGGGACAAGGTGCCGAAGAGTTGTCCGCCATCCTGTTCCTCAAATTCCTCGGTCCGGTAAACGACCGCGTAGGCGAGCTTGGTGTTTCTGATGTTCACCGCCACTCCGGCGCTGAGGTCGGCGACGAAGACGTTGTGGCCGATTGAGTAGCTGTCGCTGAAGGTGTTTCCATCCAGGAAGATGTTGCGGGCCACGGCGCGACCATCGACACGGGCAAACAAGTAGAGTCCGAGGTCGAATCGTGAACGATCCGCCGCCTGAGCGCCGTCGACGGGCGTCGAGGTGGTCGAACCCGGCGCGATGGAAGGAGTTCCGAAATCATCAGGGAGATTCAAACCAACACGAAGCTCCGCTCCGACATTGGCAAAGGTCTTCACGGTTCCGATCGCTGCACCAGCGTGTGGCAGCAGTTCCCAGTCTAGGCCGCTGCGTCGTTCGTGCCGGGGCCAGCGCCAAGTGCGCTCGTAGTCGAGGGTGAAGCCAACTTCGTTTCCAAGCTGGTTGTCCCAGCCCTTCGGACTGTCGAAACCGCGAATGTCATGAACGAGTCGCTGGGTTTCCTCGGCGTAGGACCAGGGACCAACCACCCCGATATCGAGCACCAGCGAGTTCCGCACCACCTCGTCCTTCCAAACAACTCCAACGCCCAGATAAAGCCAGCCGGCGTAGGGACGATCGGTCCGGATCAGCGTGGCGGTGTCGGTATCGACCGGCGTGTAGACGTTCTGGCCCAGCGCAAAGACGAGGTTCTTCTGGTAATCCGTCTCGTTGATGTAGGGGAGGAGATTGAAAACCGGCAGCAGCGGATTTGCATACGGCGTATCACTCCAGCGAGCAAGATCCGGTGAACTCCAACTAAGCTTCACCCCACTGGTGTAGTGCTCGTCGGTGCCGGTGAAGAGGTCGTTCTCAAAATAGAGCCCGAACGTTCCTCCGGTGTCATACTTCCCTTCCGCGCGGGATTGAGAAGCCAGGACTGGCAGCAGAAGACAGAGGGCGAGGCGGGAAACGGGCGGCGATGACTTGTTGATAGGCGTGTTCTCGTCGTTGCATGATGAAAAACGCCGACGGGCGGGACAAGACGGGCGCTTGCCAGCAAAGTCAAATGCTCATTTTCCGAAAAACTCAAGACCTGGAGACTCGAGATGCAGGAGTAGAGCAAGAAGCTTGGAACGCATCAGACCTTGAACAAGCCGCCGCGCTTTCCTCCGAGCACAGCGGCTCCGACGATGGCGACAGACAGGAAGGCCATCGACCAGACGCCGAGCGCTGCGGCGAGTTCGGTGCCGTTCCCAAGCGTACTGAGCAGGGTGTAAATCGCCTTGGTGATCGGAAAATGCTGGGCCTGCTGGGCAAGGATCAGGCTGTCGCTCACTTCCAGCATGGCGAAGGCAAAGGCCAGGATCGAGCCGGCGGCGAGGTTCGCCCCGATGAGTGGAATGGAGATGCGGCGCAGGGTGCGGAACGGATTGGCTCCCAGGGACGCTGCCGCCTGCTCGAGCATGATGTTGCTCTGTTGGAGTCCGGCCACGGCGGAGCGCACGATGTACGGCAGGCGTCGTATTCCGTACGCGATGACCAGCAGGAAGAACGGACTCCCCCCTTCCCCGACAAGGAAATGGAAGGCCTTTCCCTCCTGCGAAAGCGCAAGGTAGCCGAAGGCCATCACCAGCCCCGGCACGGCCAGCGGCATCATCACCATCGTATCGAGAAGGCCTCGGCCCTTGAGATTGCTGCGCACCACGACCCAGGCCACACCGAGTCCGATGACCAGGGCGAGCAGCGTCGCACACGAGGCATACATCAGGCTGTTCTGGATCGAGGGAACCACCAGACCGTTGCCGAGTGCCTCGTAGTAGTGGCGCATCGTCAGATGCTCCGGGATGATCGAGCCATACCAGGTTTCCGAAACGGAGAGCAGCAGCACTCCAAGGTGCGGAATGGATGCTGCGAAGAACACAAAGGCAAACACTCCGGAGCAAAGCAGTCCTTTCACACCACCCAGCTTCTGAACATTCATCCGGCCCTTCGGTCGCGGCGCGGTGCCAAGTGGCGAGCGACCCATGACGAGCTTCGAAAAAGCAAACACGGCCGCCGCCACCACCAGAAGGATGGCGGTGAGGGCGTAGGGGATCGGATTCTTGTCGAGGCCCTTGATGCCATCGAAAATCTGCACCGGTGCGACGCGGGCGAAGTCGAAAACCAGCGGCACGCCCAGTTCAGTGAACGCCCAGATGAAGACCACCGAGGCCCCTGCGAAAACGCCCGGCATCGCCAGTGGCAGCGTGATCTTCCAGAAGCGCCTGAACGGCGAGCAGCCGAGGTTTTCCGCCGCCTGCTCCATCGCCGGATCAAGGTTCGACAGCGCGGCGGCGATGTTCATGTAGAGGATCGGGTAAAGGTGGAGGGCGTTCATCAGCACGATGCCGATGAAGCGTCCGTTCGCCAACCAGTCGTAAGGCAAGTCCGACATCATCCAGCCAAACTTGATCAAAAGTGCATTCAAAGCGCCATCCACTCCGAGCATCTGCTTCACTCCCACCGCCCCGACAAACGGCGGCAGGATCATCGGGGCCAGCACCAGCACGCCGAGCGCATTCTTGAATCGGAAATCATAGCGATGCCCAATAAGTGCCAGCGGAAAAGCGATCAGCAGAGTCGCCAGCGTGCTCACTGCACCAAGGATGAAGGCATTCCACAAACCCTCGCGATAGATCGGATTCCCGAACACCGAGGCGATGAAATCCAAAGTGAACGCCCCATCGGAAGGCCGGACGAAAGCCTGCTTCACCACCATCCCTGCCGGGTAGAGGAAGAACACGGCGAACAGCAGGCTGGTGACCAGCGCGATTAGAATGGCGGGACCACGTTTCATGTCAGCGGGCGGTGGAGGTCAGGGGGGCTTGCTTCGCGAGTTGCTCAGCCATGCGGTAGTTCGCGCGGAACCACTCACCGAGTTCAGCGGCCTTGGCAGCGGCTTTCAAGGGATCGGAGCCATCGAGCACTGGGTCCCCCTTGCCAACCTTCTCATACGAAATGGCGGAGACATTGCAGAAAGCGGTCATCGCCTCCTCGGGAAATCCGGCGGCCTTCATCGCCTTCCACGCGTGCTTCATTTCCTCGTGCGAGTCGATGCAGGCGATCTTCACGATGTTCCGCAGGGTGTTGAAGGTCTTTCCGGTCAACTCCTTGTCGTAAGTGATCGTGCCGCCATCGGTGTAGGGATTGCCTTCGGGATTGATCGAGTTGGCGAGGTTCTCCGGCGTGTAGACATCGCGTCGGATCGGTGAGCGATGCAGCGCGTGGGTCTTGGGCCCGCCGGGCGTGCCGGGCTTTCCGAACCACAGCGTCTGGCCTTCCGGTGAAAGCACGAACTCGACGAAGCCTTGGGCGATCTCAGCATGCGGCGCACCTTTCAAGACCGCGACCGGGTCGGCACTCAAGGTCGCGCCACCGATCGGCGAACGCCAGTCGACTCGCGACGTACCATCCGGCCGCATCAGCTCCTGATGATAGGAGCGGCCGTAGAAGTCGATGCACATGCCCGCCGCCGCATCGCCTTGACCGATGTCGTGGGGAACCTTCGAGGCGCTGTCGGTGAAGTAACGGGAATTCGCGCCCATCTTCAAAATCAGCCGCATGCCATTGTCCCAGCCCTCGGCCTTCGCCTTTTCGAGATCCGGTCCGGCATTGGCGAGCGCACGCTGCATCTGGTCCTGCACCACCAGTTCGAAAGCGCGGGCCACCGAACCGCTTTTCGTCGGATCCGCCAAGGCCACGGCGCCGATCAATTTCGGATCCGCCAGATCATCCCAACGCTGCGGAATCGACGCACCCAGGCGTTTCAACACATCCGGATTGTAAGCCAGTCCGAATCGCGAAACACAGCACCCGACCCAAACCTGATCCGCTGGGAAATAGGTCTCACCTGTAAATCCGGGAGGCACCGCCGCCTGCTCGCCGAACCAGTCGGCATGGTGGGTGAAGACCTCCAGCGGGACCAGTCTGCCCTGCTTCGCCTGTGATGCGAAGTCCGGCTCTCCTCCGCCGAAAAACACATCGATCCCGATGCCGTCGCGCTTCGTTTCCTTGGCCGCCTTGAAGCCAGCATCGAGCACCATCCGGATCTCCGAAGTGCCGCCCGGAGTACGCCAGTCGACGTAGATCGTTCGGTTCGTCTTCTTTTTCCACCAGGCGGCGAAGGCCTCGCCGAACTCCTCGCGGATCGACTCATTGTGCGGCGTGATGATGACGAGGCGGTCGTCCGCCTTTTCCGGGGAAACGGTGACCGTTTCCCGGCGCATCGAGATCGGCAACGCGACGATCAGGACCAGCAGACCGAAGATGACCAGCGCACGTTTCATGACTTCAGAACGACCACGTCATCGTGGCGGGATTGAATGATCACGGGAGTCTCGCCGGGCTCGTGGATGACATGCGGATTGATCTCCACCACCTGCTGGCGACCGAGGGCGGTCTCGACCCAGTATTGGATGCGCTGCCCGAGGTAGGTGCGCTCAACTATTTTTCCTGTTAGATGGTTGTCCTGGGCCGTGCCGAGACGCCAGGCCTCTGGTCGGATGGAAAGCGTAACCTTTTCCCCAGCGGCAGGTTGCCAGGCCGGATCGGAAACGCGGCCAACCATCGGACCGGCGGCGGTCTTGATCATCGCGAATCCTCCGCGGAACTCGACCACCTCGCCTTCAATCAGGTTGGTCTCACCGATGAAGTTCGCGACGTAGGCGCTGCGCGGGGTCCGGTAGATTTCATCCGGAGTGCCGAGCTGGCCGATAACGCCGTTCGAAAGCACTGCCATCCGGTCGGCCATCGCGAGAGCCTCCTCCTGATCGTGGGTCACATAGATCGCAGTGAGTCCGTTCTCCTTCACGATCCGTCGGATCTCGCGGCGCATTTCCACGCGGAGCTGGGCGTCGAGGTTCGAAAGCGGCTCGTCGAGAAGCAGGCATTTCGGCTTCACCACCAGAGCACGTGCGAGCGACACCCGCTGCTGCTGGCCGCCGGACATCTGGTCGATCGAGAGGTCGCCGAATCCTGAAAGCTTCACCATGTCGAGCGCCTCGGCCACCCGCGTGCGGATCTCTGCTTTAGGCACCTTCCGCTCCTCGAGGCCGAAGGCCACATTCTGGCCGACGGTCAGGTGGGGCCACAGCGCGTAGCTCTGGAACACCATCGCCGCCTCGCGCTTGTGGGGCGGGAGCTTGGTCACGTCGCGCTCACCAAAATGGATGCTCCCGGAGGTGGGGATTTCCAGCCCGGCAATGCAGCGCAGGAGGGTCGTCTTTCCACAGCCGGAGGCCCCCAGCAGGAAAAACAGCTCTCCGGGCGCGATTTCCACGCTCACCCCATCGAGGGCACGCACGCCCCCGAATTGTTTCACGACTGTATCAACGCGTATGGATTCCATGATGAACGAGGCTCCATGCTCACGCACGGGCGGATTGAAGCAAGCCGGAAGGGTGCCAATCCTTCGTCGGAATTTTTGCAAAGATTCTCTTGCCAACGACAAGTCTGCCGACTTTTATCGAGCCCCGCGCCGCAAGGCGAGGCACCTGCTCGGGTGGCGGAATTGGTAGACGCGCTAGACTAAGGATCTAGTAGGGCAACCTGTGGGGGTTCGAGTCCCCCCTCGAGCACTTCTCTTTCACGGAGAACGACATACGCAGCCACTCAGGCTGCGTTTTTTGTTGGGTCGATTTTCAGGGGCTAGAGCAAGGCTCCGCGCAGGATGAGTCCGGCGACGGCGAAGTAAATGACCAGGCCGGTGACATCGACAAGGGTCGCGACAAACGGAGCGGACGAAGTCGCGGGGTCCAGTCCGAGGCGCTTCAAAAGGAATGGCAGCATCGAGCCGGAAAGTGTGCCCCAGAGAACGACGCCGATCAGCGAAAGGCTGACAGTGAGCGCGATCAGCGCCCAATGTTCGCCGTAGATACCTGGGAAAATTTCCGCCCATAGAGTGATCCGCAGCGCGCCGAGGATGCCTAGGATGAGACCGAGCGTAAGACCGGAGAAAATCTCCCGGCGCATCACCCGCCACCAATCCTTCAGCTTCACCTCGCCGATGCCCATCGCCCGAATGATGAGCGTGGCCGCCTGAGAGCCGCTGTTTCCTCCGCTGGAAATGATCAGTGGTACGAACGCCGCCAATACGAGCGCCTTCGCGATCTCGCCTTCATAGTGCTTCATCGCGGTGGCGGTGAAGAGCTCCCCGACGAACAGCACCACCAGCCAGGTGGCGCGCTTCTTCACAAGCCGTCCAAACGAGATTTCCATGTAGGGTTCATCAAGCTTCTCCAAGCCGCCGAGCTTCTGGATGTCCTCAGTGGCCTCTTCTTCGACGACGTCGAGCACGTCATCGACCGTCACGATCCCCACCAGCCCGCCCTTTCCATCGACGACAGGAAGCACCGTGCGATCGTATTTCCTGAAGGCAGCAACGGCTGTTTCCTGGTCATCGGTCGCGGTCAGGGCCACACAGACTTCATCGCGCAGTTGAAGAACCGTGACGTCAAGTGGACAGAGCAGGAACTCACGGATGCGGACATCATCGAGCAGCCTGCCGTTGCCATCGACGACGTAGAGCACATTGAGTGTCTCACTGTCTCGCCCGTGGCGGCGGATGTGTTCGAGCACCTCACCCGCCGTCCAGTGATCACGGATGGTGAAAAACTCGGAGGTCATCAGTCGTCCGACGCTGTCCTCAGGGTAGTCGAGAAGCCGCAGTGCCACCTTCCGTTCTTCCGGAGAAAGGAGTTCCACCAGCCGCGCGCAGACGTGGGTGGGCAGCTCCTCAAGCAGTGCGGTCCGGTCATCGGAGGCCATCGCCTCGAGGATCTTTGCGGACTCTTCGTTTCCCATCGCATGAATGAGTGCCTCCTGATCCTCCACAGGCAGGTATTCGAAAACCTCTGCCGCAGCCTCGGTATGGAGCAACCTGAAAAGAACCGCCTGCTCCTTGGCGGCGAGGGCTTTCAAGGCCTCCGCGAAGTCCGCAGGCAGCAGCGATTGGAGTTCCTGCTTCAAGCCGGGAAAATCCCCGATCCGGAGGAGTTCAACCAATCGTTGCTGCAGGGATTCGGATTCCATAAGCCTCTGTGCGCTTATGCCCTTCCGTGAGGTCGGGCAAGCGCAATGGGACCTGCCCGGGGATTATGGAACCAGCGCGACACGCAGGCGAAGAAACTTCCTGGGATCAGCAGGCGAAATCGTGACCGAAGCCTTTACCAGTTGGTCACCGACGTTGTTTTCAAGAACCTGCTCGCTCACGCCGACCGCGGACCAGGAACCGAAAGCAAGCGTGTCCGACCACTCGACGACGGAATTCAATCCGGTAGTTCCATTCTTCCGGCGGTAGGTCAGGCTCAAGGTCGTAGTGGTCTTCGAGCCAGTGAGCGTTCCGCTTGAGTCCACGACGCCCGGATTCAGGCCGAGGTAGTACTCGATGACGTTTGCCAACCCGTCATGATCCGGATCAGCGGTAGCCGCTGGGTCGGAAAGTGTGTTGTAGCCGCCAACCCAACCTGCGTAGCCGGTTGCGGCCGTAACGTTGAGCGTGAAGGTCTGGCTGACCACTTCGCTGGCCGAATTGTAGCGCTCGATGATCACGGTGAAGTTGCCACTGACCGATCCACCGATCGTTCCGGAAATGAGCCCCGTGGTAGTATTGAGGGTCAGACCCGTCGGCAGCGTGCTGCCGGTGCCGAGACGGAACAGGGCCGGACTACCGGCGGCGCCCGCTTCCAGCGAGGCGATCCAAGCGGCATTCGCGGAAGTATTCGCCGCACCCGGAGTTACGCCGACGAGCGCGACTTCATTGTCAGTCACGGAGACCGTCGCCGTCCCCTGAGAATAGCCGGAGGCCGTGGCATTGACCACTACGCTCTGGGTTCCGTCCGCGTCGGCATCATCGACCGCCGCCACGGCGAAGGTGGCAGAGGTTTGGTTGGCGAGGATGGTCACGGTGGCCGGAACCGTGAGTTCGGTGGCGTCCAGGGAACTCAAGGAAACCACGAGGTTGGAGCTAGGCGCCTGGCTCACCGTGACGGTTCCAGTTGCCGCTCCCGCTCCGGCGGTTTCCGCAAAGCTGGAAGGCGAGATGGCAAGGGCCAAGGTCGGGCTCGCGCTGGACGAGGAAATCACCACGTTGTCGAGCGCCACCGCATCACGGGCGCCACTTCCGGTCGATGCATACCTCCAGCGGAGATACACCGTCGAGGCCTGCCCTTCGATGGCGGCCGGCAGGCTGACATTGGTGTAGGACGTCACGGTGCCGTTCGCCAAGATCCCTGAGAGATAGCTTCCTCCGGTCACTGGAACAAAGTTTGTGGTGGCCGAGCTAAGGCTGTATTCGAGGTCGAAGCTGCAGGTCCGCGCATCCTCCCGCATCTTGACCACGTCATAGGAGATCTTCAGGCCTGACACTCCCGTGGTGTTCTGGATGGCCATAACGATGGAGCCGGGATCGAAGCCACTGCCGGATCCCAGCAGGCCGATCTTGCTCGCGTAGTTGTAATTTCCACCGCCTGTCGTCGAGGAAGTCCCGGCGGCCATGGCGGCATCTGCAGTCGTTGCGCTGTAGGAAGTCCATCCGTCCGGATAGGAGGTCCCGTTGGCTCCGGGAGTGGTGTTGAAGTCCTGGCTGTAGCTGCCTGCCGTGAAGGTGATACCCGGAAGGAGAGCCCTCGTGTCCCGCAGTGATCGGGCCGTGAGGCTGGAGG
>JANOBS010000141.1:0-8811 GCA_031411755.1 Luteolibacter sp.
CTCGCCTCAAGGAACGCGAGAACCAGTCCGCTGGCACGCTTTCCGGTGTTGAACAGCAGATGCTGGCCATCGGTCGCGCGCTGCTCAGCAAGCCGAAGTTCCTGATGCTTGATGAACCGTCTCTCGGAATCGCTCCCTTGCTGGTGAAGACGATTTTCGAACGCATCGTCGAGATCAACCGCGAGCAGGGACTCACCGTCCTGCTTGTCGAGCAGAATGCGAATCTCGCCCTCGATGTCTCCACGTACGGCTACGTCCTCGAGTCTGGAAAGATCCTGATCGAAGGCCCATCGAAGGATCTCAAGGCGAACCCGGAAGTCCAGGCGGCGTATCTGGGCTGTTGAAGTTCCAAGTTCCAACGGCCAAGTTCCAACGAAGAGTGCGCCGCGGCGATCCTTGATTCGTCATTCGGAAATTCCTCATTCGTCATTCACCCACCCATGGCCCGTCACTACACCCTCCATCGCCCGGCTCCGGTTTCCGGCTCCGGCATTGATTACGTGGCGGAGCTGAATGACGAGCAATACGCCGCTGTTTCCTCGCCGCCCGGACGTTCGCTGGTGATCGCGGGCGCGGGCTCCGGGAAGACCCGCACGCTGATTTATCGCGTGGCGTGGTTGATCGACCACCAGGTGGAGTGCCGGAACATCCTGCTGCTGACCTTCACCAACAAGGCCGCTCGCGAAATGATCAGCCGCGTGCGCGAACGGGTCTCCACCGAAACATCGGACCTCTGGGCCGGCACCTTCCACTCGATCGGCAACCGCATCCTGCGCCGCCATGCGGATGACATCGGGTTTTCCAAGTCATTCTCGATCCTCGATCGCGATGACCAGAAATCCCTGCTCACCGCCGTCGTCGCGGCCTGCAACATCGACACCAAGCAGAAGCGTTTTCCCAAGGCCGATGTGCTGGCGACGATCTTCAGCCTGATCGAAAACACCGGCGAGACGCTCGAGGACGTGCTCGCCACCCGCTATCCCTATTTCGATGAATGGGCTGAGGAGATCGAACGCGTCCGCACCGGCTATGCGAAGAAGAAGCTCACGACGAACTCGATGGACTTCGATGACCTGCTGGTCCTCACCGTGAAGCTGCTGGAGGAAAAGCCCGACGTGCTGGAACTCTACCGGAAAAAGTTCCGCCACATCCTCGTGGACGAGTATCAGGACACCAACTCCGTCCAAAGCCGACTGATCGACCTGCTCGCCGGCGAGTCTAACAGCCTGATGGCGGTCGGCGATGATGCGCAGTCGATCTACTCGTGGCGCGGCGCGGACATGGAGCACATCCTGACCTTCCAGAAGCGCTATCCGGGATCGAAGGTCTTCAAGATCGAGACCAACTACCGCAGCGTCCCGGAAATCCTCGAACTTTCCAACGCCGCCATCCGGGTCAACACCGCGCGCATCGACAAGGACCTGCGCTCCTCGCGCGAAGCCCTTGGAGTAAAGCCTGCCTTGGTGGCGCTGAACGATCCCTCCACCCAGGCGGCATTCGTGGCCCAGCGGATGCTGGAGCTGCGCGACGAGGGGATTCCGCTTGAGGAAATGGCGGTGCTGTATCGCGCGCATTTCCAGAGCCTCGAGATCCAAATGGAACTCACCCTGCGCGGCATTCCGTTCACCATCACCAGCGGCCTGCGCTTCTTCGAGCAGGCCCATATCAAGGACGTCTCCGCGTTCCTACGCTTCGTGACCAACCGCAAGGACGAGGTCAGTTTCAAGCGAATGGTCCTGCTTCTTCCGGGCATCGGACCGGGCGGGGCGGAGAAGCTCTGGTCCGAATGGCTGAAAACGGAGTTCGCCCAGCGCGATGAGATGCCGGAGAAATGGTCGGAGTTCATGCTCAAGTTCAAGGCCCCGAAAAAGGCAGCGAAGCACTGGGAGCAGCTCTGCTACACCCTCGACGAGCTTTCCCCGAACGGCCAGTTGGCCAGACCCTCGGCGATGCTGTTCAGCGTGCTGGAAGGCGTTTACGACGAGTATCTGAAGGAAAGCTACGACAACTACGAGAACCGTCGTAGCGACATCGAGCAGTTGATTTCCTACGGCGAGAGCTTCGATGATGTTGAGGAGTTCCTAGCCCAGCTTTCCCTCATGGGCTCCGCTGATGGCGAGCCGACCGGCGACAAGAAGGCGAAGGACGACGAGTGCGTGGTGCTGTCCTCGATCCATCAGGCGAAGGGCCTGGAGTGGAAGGTCGTGTTCTTGATCTGGCTGGCCGACGGGCAGTTCCCGAACGGCCGCATCCTGGAGGCGGACGACGATGCCATGCTGCAGGAAGAGCGGCGGCTGTTCTACGTCGCTCTGACCCGGGCGAAAGACGAGCTTTACCTCAGCTATCCGATGATCAACCCGAAGTCCTACACCGGTGAAATCATCCAGCGTCCCTCACGCTTCCTCGACGAATGCCCCGCGGATCTCATCGAGGAATGGAAGGTCGGAGCCAGCAGTGGCTGGGATGACGACGAGCCGTTCTGATCGATCATGCGTGTGGACCTATCCATCCACAGCAAGGCTCCATCAATCTTCGATTGGATATCACCGGGCCTCTCGGACCGTCGCCTTTGGGATTGGGAAGTTGCTCGAATCACTGACCGTCCGGACCAGGGACGGCGATCGGTGGGGTGAGCTTCTACTGATAGGCACATTGATCCAGCGGTGACGATCTCGCCATGAAGATTTGGGATTCAGGTGACGCAATACTCACTGAGTTTTCCGTCACGATTTCTCTTTCGCTCCATCACCTGCCATCATGGAGAAAGCTGCCAAATGGCTTTGATCCCTCCGACTTTCATCATTCAATCCCGACTCCTGATGGGATCCTGCCGATGGTCATGGGTGCTGGCCATGATCGTCGCTGTCACTTCGATGCCTATGGCGCATGCCCACGGCACGCATTCGCAACTCATGGCGATGGTCGACAGGAAGATCCAGGAAGACCCTGGAAACGGTGAATGGTGGTGTCAGAGGGCGTGGCTGAATCTTGAACACGAGGACTGGCAGCAGACGCTCTTGGATCTTGAGAAAGCGGAGTCACTCGCGCCGGGAAAATTTCCCACCTTGTGGTTCAAGGGTGAGGCGCTGGAACTTGCCGGCAGGCTTCAAGAGGCGAAATCGGCGCTGGACGAGTTCATCGTTCGCTTTCCCAAGGACGCGCGCGGCTTCCCGTCGCGTGCCCGGGTTCTGATGAAGCTCGGCATGAAGGATGCCGCGCTGAGCGACTATCGTTCGGCCCTTGTGCAATCTCCCGAAACAGGTCCGGATCTGGTTCAGGAAGCGGCCGATGCCCTGGCGGCAAACGGTTGTGAAGATGAGGCGTTACGGGTTCTCGATAGCGGGCTGAAACGGCTGGGCCGGATCCCTTCACTGCTGACGAGGGCGCTGGAAATCGAGATGAGGAACGGCCGGGTCGACTCGGCGTTGACCCGCGTGGAGGCCATGCGGAACTCAGCTCCGCGCCCCGAACCATGGATGGCGAAGCGCGCGCTGCTTTTGAGCGGGGCCGGACGGATCGGTGAATCGCGGGAGGCGTGGAAATCCCTCATCACACATCTTGAAAGCCTGCCAAACCTCGAGCGCGGCTCGAACTCGATGAGTCTGCTCGCTGAACAAGCCCGCATAGAAATGGCGGCGCTTGATCGTCCCGACCGTCGCGTCCTCCCGATCAAGCCGGGTTCGGTGCATGAAGAGGAACTCCAACGTGCCAACGAACAGATCACCGCGTCGCCTGCCGAGTCGAAGTCATGGTATCAACGTGCGCTGCTGCTGCTGGCAGATGGCGAGTTCCAGCAGGCGCTGCTCGACTGTGATGAGACTGATCGACTCAAGCCTGATGAACTCGCGACCGGCTACGTTCGTGGACAGGCACTGGCCGGTCTCGGCGACCTGGAAAAGGGCAGGGCAGTGCTCGATTCATTCATTGGGAAATTCTCCGAACACGTACGAGCACGCGCGGCAAGGGCACGGGTTCTGATCGCCCTCAAGCAGCCGGACCTTGCGCTCGAGGACTACCGCCACGCCTTGAGACTGAGCGCAGAGATGCCTGATCTCGAGCTGATCCAGGAGGCCGTGCTCGCATTCGATTCATATGGCCATCGCGATGAGGCCATCAAGACGCTCGATGCTGGCTTGGCCTCGATGGGCGATGACCCTTCATTGCTCCTGCGCGCGCTCGAAATGGAGACGACCGCGGGGAAGTTCGACGCCGCGATTTCCCGCGTCGACAGCCTCGCGAAAAGTGCGCCGAAGCAGGAGCCGTGGATGGCGAAACGCGCCGAACTTCTGGCTCGTGCCGGACGCACGGCGGAGGCCCGTGCCGCGTGGCAGGCGCTGCTCGCGCACCTCGATGGCCTGCCGAATCTCGAGCGCGGCCTGCCCGCGATGACAAACCTCGTAGCACGCGCGAAGGCAGCCCTTTCAAGCCCCGACAGCATTCCTCCAACCGCTTCCGCGACCACTCCGATTCTCCTCCAATGAAACGCCAAGTTCTTTCCATGCTCGCCCTGATGACGGGCCTTGTTCCACTCGCGCAAGCTGTCAATTTTCCCGGTGCTTTCAGCGAAACCTTCGACTCCATGGGCACGGCGGGCACTACTCCCCCGACGGGCTGGTCGGTGTATGGTGCATTCAGTGGCGGCAGCACCACATTTACCACCACCATTCCCGCCAGCGGCATTGCGGCTGGCAGTGCCACCACCACGCTGACCGCCGCCACTGCCTACACGGCGACCAGCAACACCAACGGCTTCAACTACGCCACCACCACCGCCACGGCCGATCGCAGCCTCGGCACATCCCCGACTACCGGCCCGGGCGTGGCCTTGCAGCTTTCCCTCACCAACACCACTGGTGCAGCGGTCAACTCGCTTCAGGTCCGCTACGATACGCGGCGGTTCAATTCGGTGGCCACCGCCAACGAACTTCCCGGCTACTGGCTCTTCTATTCCCTCGACAATGGAGCCACCTGGACCAGCGCCTCTGCCACGAATCCGACGATCACCACGGTGCCGAACACCGCCGGCGTCACCACCCTTTCGCCGACGACGATCACTCTTGGCAGTGCTTGGGCGAACAACGGCACACTGCTTTTCCGATGGGTGGATGACAATTCGCAGCAGACCTCGCCGGATCAGGTCATCGGGCTGGACAATGTCAGCATCGCCACGCCACCGGCCACCGCGGGGAAGACCTCGCTCTTCCTCAACGGCGCGAACCAGTATGCCACCATGGGCGCAGCCACCGCCACGCTCGGAGCCAGCAGTTTCACCCTCGAGTGCTGGTTCCAGCGAACCGGAGCGGGCACCATCACCAGCACTGGCACCGGCGGAGCCACCAGTGCGATCCCGCTCGTCACCAAGGGCCGCGGTGAGGCGGAGGGGTCCAACGTTGACTGCAACTATTTCCTCGGAATCGACTCGACGACCAACAAGCTCTGCGCCGACTTCGAGGCCCAGACTGGAGTTTCAGGCATCACTGCCGGCCAGAACTATCCGGTCTTTGGCAACACGGTCATCAGCAGCAATGTCTGGCACCATGCCGCCGCCACTTATGATGCCGCGACTTTCACGTGGAATCTTTACCTCGACGGCGTGCTCGACGCCACCCTCACCAATCCCACCGGTGCCGCGCCGCGCAATGACAGCATCCAGCATTTTGGCATCGGCTCCGCATTCACCTCGGCAGGTGTCGCTGCTGGATTTTTCCAAGGCATGATCGACGAGGCCCGGGTGTGGAACGTGGCTCGCCCGCTCTCCCTGATCAATGCAGCACGGAACTCGGAGATCACAACCTCCGCCACCGGACTGCTCGCCTGCTATGGCATGAACGAAGGCAGCGGCACCAGCGTTGGCGTTGTCGTATCAGGCGCTCCGTCTGGCACGGTCGCCAACAGTCCTCTGTGGGTCAGCGGCGCACCCGCCGTTACGGACATCCCGCCAACGGTTTCACTGACCTCTCCCACCTCCGGCAGTTCGGTCATCTTTCCGGGATCCATCAGCCTCGCCGCCACTGCGGCCGACAGTGATGGCACGGTGGCCAAGGTCGAGTTCTTCAATGGTTCCACGAAACTCGGAGAAGCCCTTACCGCTCCCTATGCCTACACATGGTCCGGCGCGGCGGTCGGCTCCTACACACTCAGCGCGGTTGCCACGGACAATCTCGGCGTCTCCACCGCTTCCTCAACCATCACCATTGAGGTGATCCCGAATCCCAACCAGCCGGTAGTCGTCACGGTTTCCTCACCGGCAAACAACGCCACCGGTATCGGCTCATCCACCACGCTGAACCTCGACCTCGCCGACAATGAGAACGACGCGCAGACCGTGAACTACTTCGGTCGTGTGACCACACCTACCGTTGCTGGCGCGGACTTCACTTTCATCGCCATCCCGGACACGCAGTACTATTCGGAAAACACCAACCGCAATCCGTCCACCACTGGGAATCCTCTGATTGATACTGGTGCCAATGCTTCGATCTACAACGCGCAGACCCAGTGGGTCGTCAACAACCGTAGTACGCTGAACATTCCCTTCGTCAGCCACATGGGTGACATCGCGCAGAACGGCGACGCCAACGAGAGCGAATGGATCGTGGCCGACGGGGCCATGGCGAGATTGGAAAACCCCGCCTCCACCCTCCGTGCCCACGGCATCCCCTGGGGTGTTGCACCTGGAAACCACGACCAACAGCCTGTCGCGGATGCCGGTGGGGTCACCAACTTCTACACGAAATATTTCAACTTCACCCGCTGGGACAGTCGCCCGTATTACGGCGGACATTACGGCATGAAGCGCACGCTCACCAGCGATCCCGCGCCGAACTATCAGGCGAACACCAACAACTACCAGCTCTTCAGCTCTGGCGGACTCGACTTCATCATCGTCCATCTGGAATACGACGCCCGCTCCGTCAGCAACTACCAACCGGTGCTCGACTGGGCGGACGCCCTACTCAAGGCCTACCCGAACCGACGCGCCATCATCACCAGCCACTGGATCATCAACACGGGAAATCCCGCCACGTTCAGCACCCAAGGCCAGGCGATTTATGACAACCTGAAGGACAATCCAAACCTCTTCCTCCTGCTCTGTGGTCACGTGAACGGAGAAGGTCGGCGCGCGGATACCTTTGAAGGTCGCACCGTCTATTCGATTCTCAGCGACTATCAGGAAAGCAAGAACGGCGGCAACGGCTTTCTCCGCAAGCTCACCTTCAAGCCCTCCCAGAACAAGATCACGGTCGAGTCCTACTCTCCTACCCTGAACCGTTCGGTCGATGCCACCGATGGCGTCCCGTCATGGACCGCCACGTATGACCTGACCTACAACATGCAGTCGTCCCTGACATCCTGGATTCCGCTCGGTTCGGTCAATGTTCCCGCCAGTGGCACCTCTGCAAGCCTGAACTGGACCGGACTCGAAGCCGGGAAAAATTACGAGTGGTATGCCACCTCCAATGATGGCGTGAACACCACCACCACCGCCACGAACCGCTTCTTGACCACGGCACCTTCCGCTCCCGTGGTCACCCTCGACAGCCCGTCGGATGGCAGCACGGCTGCTCTTGGCTCCACCATCTCCCTCACCGCCACAGCCACCGATACCGATGGCACGATTGCCAAAGTGGAGTTCTTCGATGCCGGGAAAAAACTCGGTGAGGACAATACCGCGCCCTACTCCATCAGTTTGTCCAATCCCACCCCCGGAAGCCATCCTCTAACGGCTGTTGCCACCGACAACTCCGGTCTCGATTCGATTTCCGCCGTGGCCACGATCAGCGTCACGAATGCAGCCCCGGTTGTGACCCTGGCGGATCCTGACGAGTCCGAATCTTTCGGCGACGCACCTGCGAGCATCCATTTCGAGGCCATCGCTTCGGATTCGGATGGAACCATTGCAAAAGTGGAATTCTATGCGAACTCCACAAAGGTTGGCGAATCCATCGCTCCCTCCATCGGGGTCGATACGTTCACCTTCGATTGGACCACCGCCTTCACCGGCACCTATCTGCTGACTGCGAGGGCGATCGACAGTTTCGGCGCGGCGACGACCTCCACCGAGGTGAGAACCCTTTATGTCACCAATGCGGACAACATTGCTCCTGCTGTCACGTTGACCTTACCGACTGTTGGCTCGGACTATGCGGTGGGCTCGGCGATCCCGCTCGCGGCAACAGCGATCGACACGGACGGCACCATTACGAAAATTGAATTTTATCAAGGAGCCACCAAGCTGGGTGAGGATACCTCCGCGCCATTCACCTACTCATGGACTGGAGCCCTGACAGGAAGTTACAGCGTCACTGCAGTGGCAACTGACAATGATGGTGGGACAGCAAGCTCGTCTGCCGCTGCAATCACCATATCCGCCGCAGGCGTTCGTTCGATTGCCTCCTCAATCATGGAAACATTCGATTCGATCGGAGCCTCGGGCACGGCTCCACCGAATGGATGGAGCATGAAATACTACGGCACGACGAATGCCGGAACCAACGCCACTTGGACGGACTCGATCCCGATTCCCGGCACCGGCGCGATCAGCGTGGCTTCCCAAGTTGCCACCACTGCCGGGCTCACTGTCAACAATGCTCCCACGGCCACCAATATCAACGGCTACAACGCGCAGGGAGCCACTTCAACAGACCGCGTGCTCGCGACCTCTCCAACAACGGGCGCAGGCGTTTCCATCCAGGCCCAGCTCCGCAACAACACTGGCAGTTCCGTCAGCAGCGTGAACATCGGATATGACATTCGCCGCTATCTGGCCGTGGGCTCGGCCAATGAACTTCCCGGCTACTGGCTTTTCTA
>JANOBS010000142.1:0-3096 GCA_031411755.1 Luteolibacter sp.
GGGGTTTCGAAACACCTTCCATGAATTCGAGTTCAAGCCGGGCGGGATGTGGCGCTTCGACATGCATGGGCCGGATGGAGTGGACTATCCGAACGAGTGCCGGTTCGACGTCATCGGCGAGGAGGGAGTCGTCCTCACCCACCTGGCGACCATGCACCATTTCGAGCTCGCCATCACGCTGGAGGCAGTCGGGGATGCGACGCATCTGACATGGAAAATGACTTTTCAGAGCCCGGAAGAATGCGACAAGGTCCGAAGTTATGCCCCGGCCTGCAATGAGCAGAATCTCGACCGGCTTGAAGCGGTCCTCCGTGAACACTGAACCACTCCTCCCATGATCAAGAAAATCCTCCTCATCCTCGCCGCCGTGGTCCTGCTGCTGGTGATCGTCGTTTCGCTGCGTCCGTCTCAGTTCACCGTCACCCGCTGGGCGACGATCCCGGCTGCTCCGGAAGTGGTCTTCGCCCAGGTGAATGATTTCCACAAGTGGCAGGAGTGGTCGCCGTGGGCGAAGATGGATCCGGCCTGCAAGTTCGCCTTTTCCGGTCCGGAGTCGGGCGTCGGCGCGGGCTTTTCCTGGGATGGAAACAACGATGTCGGCGCGGGCACGATGAAGATCACCGAGAGCAAGCCGGGCGAACTGGTGAAGATGGACCTCGATTTCACCAAGCCGATGGAAGGCCACAACTTCACGTTCTTCACGTTCAAGCCGAACGGCGCCAGCACCGATGTCACCTGGACGATGTACGGCGAGAACGGATTCATGGGCAAAATTTTCGGCCTGTTCGTTGATTGCGACAAGATGGTCGGCGACCAGTTCGTGCAGGGCCTGAAGAATCTCAGTGGTGTCGTGACGAAAGCGCCCGCAACGAACTGAACGATCATGAATCCCCAGAACCCCACCGAGGAATACCTGCTGCTGATCCGCGGCACGCATTGGAACCACGCGCTGTCGGCCACCGAGCTTCAAGGTGTGATGACCGACTTCTATTCATGGGTCGATGGCCTCGTCCAACAGGGCGTGCATCGCGGTGCGCAGCCCTTGATGGAGGAGGGGAAGATCGTGGTCGGAGCGAAAGGCTCGATGGTCACCGACGGAGTGTTCGCGGAATCGAAGGAGGCGATTGCCGGCTATTTCCTGCTCGCGGTTTCTTCCATCGAGGAGGCGGTGAAGCTCGCCCAGGCCTGTCCAATCCTCGACTACGGCGCACAGATCGAAGTTCGGCCGGTGGCGGATCTTTGCCGTCCGATGGCCGAGGTGAAGGCGATGCAGCATGAAGCCGCCTGTTCCTGACCCCGAGGCCCGTGTGGGGCATCTGGCGGACGACCTGTTCCGACGGGAAGGCGCACGGATGGTCGCCGTTCTAACAGGACAGCTCGGGGTTCAGCGGCTTCAACTGGCCGAGGACGTGGTGCAGGAGTCGCTGGTCCGGGCCTTGCAGACCTGGCCGTATCGCGGCGTGCCGGATAACCCGGCGGCCTGGCTGATGCAGACCGCGAAGCATCTGGCGCTCGATCAGTTGCGACGGGAAAAGAACTGGCGCGAGAAGGAGGAGGGGATCGCGATCGATCACGAGCGCTGGCTTTCAACTCCGCAAGCACAGGAAGAGCATCAAGGGACTTTCACGGACGACACCTTGCGGATGATGTTCGTCTGCTTTCATCCACAGCTCTCGGTCGAGGCGCAGACGGCCCTGGCTCTGAGGACCCTGGGCGGTCTCAGTCCGGCGGAAATCGCGGCGGCCTTCCTTTCCAGCGAGGCGGCGATCAGCAAGCGCTTGGTGCGTGCACGTCAGAGGATCAAGGAGCTGGCCCTGCCCTTCGCGGTACCGGAAGCGCGTGAGCTTCCCGAGCGGCAGGATGGAGTTCTGGCCACGCTCTACCTGCTGTTCAACGAAGGCTACAAGGCCTCGTCCGGTGAGCGCTTAGTGCGTGAGGAGCTTTGCCACGAAGCCATCCGGTTGACGTCCTTGCTGGCGGAGCATCCAGCCACCGCGACTCCGAAAACCTTCGCCCTATTGGCCCTGATGCAGCTCAACGCGGCCCGCCTTTCGTCCCGCACCGATGACATGGGAAATCTGCTGCGACTCTCCGAACAGGACCGGAGTGCGTGGGACCAGTCGATGATCCAGAAAGGGATTCGCTGTCTCGGTCTCGCTGCGTCGGGTGACAAGCTCAGTGAATACCACCTCGAAGCCGGAATCGCCGCCTGCCACAGCACCGCGTCCGACGAGGCCTCGACCGATTGGCCGCGCATCCTTTCTCTCTATGATCGGCTGGTGGAAATGACCCACTCGCCCATCGCCGCGCTGAATCGTGCGGTGGCGCTCGCACGGGTGAGGGGAACCGAAGCCGGGCTAGAAGCTCTAACAGAACTCTCGGAGAAGGGAGCGCTGGAGTCGTATCATCTTTTCCATGCGGTCAGAGGGGCGTTCAATATTGAACTCGGAAGGCATCAGGAGGCGGTGACGCATTTCCGGAAGGCTTTGGAACTGGCAAGCCTACCGTCGGAGCAGGAATTCATTCAGCGTCGGATCAACGATCTTAACGATTGAGCCTCACATTGCCTCGAAGGCAGGCCTACTGCGCGTGTTGCTTCGTGGGCCTGCGCTTTTTCGGCTGAGGAAAGGTGTCGTGATGCACGCCATCAAGCTCTCTGCCGGCTGCCTTCTTGTTGCGACCGCCCCATTGCTTGAAGAAGAAGGCGACATCGCTCTTCTCGCATTGGTCACGAATATCGAGTGCCCATTCCGGCTCCATCGGACGCGGATGGACACCGCTTTCTCCGCCCACGATCACCCAATCGATACCCTTCAAGTTCATCTTCCTCAAAGGCCCGATCAATGGCTCACAAGAGAGGAATCGAACGGCAGCGGGAACCTTGCGCAGGCTGTCGATCCGATGTTTCACGAGATCGTTCTCCACGCTGACACCCATCCAAATGTTCTCCGTCCAGGTGAGATGCTTCCAGACTTCTTCCAACCGTTCTCCCCGCTTCGTCAGCACCTGGAAGATCAGGTGTGGGCAGTCGTTCATGACCTTGAAGACCTTCTGGATGAATTCCAGCGGCATGTCCTTGTGGAACAGGTCGCTCAT
>JANOBS010000143.1:0-1080 GCA_031411755.1 Luteolibacter sp.
TACGGCGACAAGCTGCTCACCGCGAAAAATCCGGCCGTGGAGAAGGATCAGGCGCTGCTAGCCAAGCTCGGGCTCAGCACGCTGGCGCCGAATCCTGGCCTTGAATCTCCATCCGCCTGCACGGATCGACCACTTTCCCCGGCGACCGCCAGCGAGGAGAAATGCGGATGCTGCTGATTCGTTCCGCTTTTGCATTTCCGTTTTAGGGATCCGCTTGGTAACCCGGGCGCATCGAACGACCACTTTCCATCACCGGGCTGGGTATTCTAACAGCCTTGGGCCGCTGCACCGCCGATCATGTCCGCGCCATCGAGGCCGGACGAACCGCTTTCAAGCCTCTTTCCAAACTGCCGGGGCCTGATGATCGCCACGCCGCCATCCCAGCGGGCTGGATCGAGCCGCGAAAGCTGCTGACCCATCGAAAATGGAGTCCGGCCTCAATGGCGGCGCTGCATGTGGCACGCGAAGCCGTCGCCGCCGCGAACTGGACTGCCGATGAGTTGCGTGATGCGGCCGTGGTGCTCGGCACCAGCCGGGGCAATGCCGCTGGCTGGCTCGGGCCGTGGCCGGAGCGTCGTCCGTTCAAGCTGATGGCCGCCAGCAACACGATCCACAGCGAACCCGCCGCCGCCATCACTATCGAGCTCGGGATTCACGGGCCTTATCATGTCCTCGCCAGCGGCTGCTCGGCCGGTCTGGATGCCATCGGGATCGCCGCCCTGCTCGTTCAAAGCGGAGTCGTGCCACGCGCCCTCGCCGTCGCGGTCGATCTACCGCTGGTCCCCTGCCTGCTTGACAGCTACGCGTCATCTGGACTGCTTTCGAAAACAAGCTTCTGCGACCCTTATCACCGCTCGACCAAAGGCTTCATCCCGGCGGAAGGTGCCGCAGCCATGACGCTGGAGTCCTACAAACCCGGCCACCCCTCTCTGCTCGGTTACTCCGCCAATTCCGACGCCAGTGATCCCCTCGGCATGCCGAAGGACGGCGGAATGAGCGTGGAATTGATGATGCGGGCCATCGAACGACACGGTCTTCCCACCGCCCTCTGCCCGCATGCCACCGGCACGGCCGTCCATG
>JANOBS010000144.1:0-2360 GCA_031411755.1 Luteolibacter sp.
ATCAAGCTCCGGGGAGCCAAACCACGCGAGGTCAGTGTGGCTCAGGGTGGCACCATTCCGGGCTCCCGACTCCAAATCGTGGGACTCCGCCGGAAGATGCACAGCGGGAAGGAAAACCTCGGTAAACTCACTGAGGTGTCCGTCGTCGAGGTGGAGGACAGCGCCACGGGAGTCCGCCGCGAACTGATTGCCGGAGTCCCGGCCAGCGCCCATGATCCGGTGGCCCTGGTGGAAGATCAATCGACCGGACGACGTTTCATGGCCTCGCCCGGACAGCATTTCACCGCCAGCGATGGCACCCGCTACACCGTCGCCGATGTCCGGCCGAACCAGATCGTCCTCGAAAACGAGGCGACCAAGGTGACCCAAACCCTGCCTCTGCGCGGCCCCCGTGGTTGAGCATTTTTCTAACACTTCATGGAAACACCCACCATCGTCGAGCGCGGCTCGCCCGTCCGCCAGTTCGCCATCATGCTTCCGAACCGTGTTGGCGCGTTGGCCGCACTGGTGAAGCTCCTGCGGGGAAAGGGCATCGAGGTCCTCGGCCTCAGCGTTCAGGATTCGCGCGATGCCACCATCGCCCGGATGATCTTCAGTGACCCGGATTCCGCCGAGCACATCTTCATCGAAAAGGGGATCCCGCACACCAACTGCGATGTCCTCGTCATCGCCCTGCGCGAGTCCGGCCCCGGCCTGCTCCAGTGCCTGGATCACCTCATGGGAGCGGAGACCAACATCGACTTCGCCTACTCGCTCATGCCTGGTCCGCAGGGGCAGTCGCTTCTCGCCATGCACGTCGAGGATTATGAGTTCGCGATCAGCGTCCTGAACCAAAGCGGCTTCAAGCTGATGTATCAGGAAGACCTCAGCCGCTGAGTCCGGAGATCGTGTCCCGACTGTCTCAGTCGGAACCAAAGCTCTCGACATCCCGGCTGAGACAGCCGGGACACTTTGTTCCTCTGCTTAACGGGCATTTGCCTGACTAACTAGAAGGCCCAATCACTTGGGTCTTTAATTCCCTCGCCGGAATCAGATTTCGAGTCATCTTTGTGAAGGCAAACTCTATCAGCCATTGCGACGTATGGAAAAATCTGAATCTGGAGCGCCGATTTATCGGCATGAAAATCGAAATCGTGGATTTGAATTGGCGATTGGCGACTCTGAGAATATCGAGAAAATCAGTGATCATATCGAGCGCTATGTGGGTCGGCCCGCTACGGTTTTTCATGAAATCATTTCAGATCTCGTCCATATCGACGTGCATATTGTTGAGCCCTCAGCTGCTCGCCCTTGCTACACCCTCGTTACTTCGGGGATGAGCGACATCGCCATGAAAAGCCCTGACGGCTACCCTCACTTCAAGTATTCGGAGCTGCTCATCTGCCTGCCGCCGAATTGGGAAATGAGCCAAGATTCGTGGAAGGCAGAAGAGAACTACTGGCCGATAAGAATGCTGAAGTACCTTTCCAGGTTTCCTCACGAATATCAAACGTGGCTTTGGGTCATGCACACGATACCAAACGGCAATCCACCCGAACCATTTGCACGGAATACGGCCATGAGCGGAGTGATCCTCCTTCCGCCGATCACGATTGCAAACGCATTCCACGAACTTGAGATCGACGAGAACAAAACCATCCATTTCCACGCTGTGATTCCACTACACGCGGACGAGATGGAATTGAAGCTCAAGAAGGGGGCCGATGCTCTTTTCGAAGGCTTTGAAAAGCACCATGTGTCGGAGTTGCTCAATCCGGCTCGCGCTAGTGTGGTCCAGAAGAAGAAATCGTGGTTCCCGTTTATTCGAAAAGCCCGTTGAGAGGTTGATCCTGGCTGAAACAATCAAAAACCATCAATGCGAACAGAGGGAACGGGCATTGCTGACCGATCTCCGCTCATTCAGCCCCCTTGATTGAAATCTCCGCCCTCACTGGAAGACGTCCTCGACCGCCCAGTTTCCAAAAAGTCACTTCCATTCGGTGGGGGAAATTACCATTGCTGCGGATCTGGCGCTCCTGTTAGCAATCAGGCGTTATGGTAACACCAAACTACATAGCGGGTCTTCTTCCAGAAGTGCTCGCACCCTACGCCATCTGGATCTGGGCCCTGCTTGCGCTGGGCGTCTTCATCCTGTTCTTCCGGCCGATCCTGCAACTGCTCGGCGTGGTCATTGTCCCGGAAGACAAGATCGGCCTCGTCACCAAGAAGTTCGCGCTATTCGGGCAGCACAAGGAACTGCCCAGCGGACGCATCATCGCCCTGAATGGCGAGGCTGGCTTCCAGTCCCAGACGCTGGCTCCCGGGCTCTATTTCTGGAAGTGGATCTGGCAGTTCGAGATCACACTCCAGCCTCTCACCGT
>JANOBS010000145.1:0-1237 GCA_031411755.1 Luteolibacter sp.
CATGAGGTCGTCCTCGAAGGAGATGAAGAACTGCGAACGGCCCGGATCACCCTGACGGGCGCAACGGCCACGAAGCTGACGGTCGACACGGCGGGATTCGTAGCGCTCGGTGGCGATGACGAAGAGCCCGCCGAGGTCGGCGACGCCCTTGCCGAGTTTGATGTCGGTGCCTCGACCGGCCATGTTGGTGGAAACGGTCACGCCGCCGAGTTGGCCGGCATTGGAGATGATTTCGGCTTCCTGCTGGTGATACTTCGCATTGAGCACCGCATGCGGGATCTTGCTGCGCTTCAGCATGCGGGAAACAGTCTCCGAGGCTTCGACCGAGGCGGTGCCGACGAGGACCGGCTGACCCTTGGCGTGGGCTTCCTCGATCTTCGAGATGACGGCGTTGTATTTCTCGCGGCGGGTCTTGAAGACCTGATCGTTCTCGTCCTTGCGGGTGTTCGGCTGGTTCGTCGGGATCGGCAGAACGTCGAGCTTATAGATGTCGTGAAACTCGGCGGCTTCGGTCTCGGCTGTGCCGGTCATTCCTGCCAGCTTTTCGTAAAGGCGGAAGTAGTTCTGGATGGTGATCGTCGCGAAGGTCTGGGTTTCCTTTTCAATGAGCACGCCTTCCTTGGCTTCGACAGCCTGATGCAGGCCATCCGACCAGCGGCGGCCCGGCATTTCACGACCGGTGTTCTCGTCGACGATGCAGACCTTGCCGTCGGTGACGACATACTGGACGTCCTTTTCGTAAAGGCAGTAGGCCTTGAGGAGCTGGGAGATGTTGTGGATCTTCTCAGCCTGCGTGTCCATGCGGCGCTGGCAGGCTTCCTTGCGGGCGATCTTCTCTTCTTCTGAGAGCTCCTTGTTGGTGTCGATGTCGGCGAAGAGGGTGCCGAGATCGGGAAGCGTGAAGGATTCCGGATCGCCGGGGGAAAGATACTCGCGGCCCATTTCCATGAGGTCGGAGTCGTGGCCCTTCTCGTCGATCGTGAAATAGAGCTCTTCCTTGATCGCAAAGAGTTCCTTCTTCTGGGCATCCTGATAGAAGGAAAGTTCGGTCTTTTCGAGCAGGCGGCGGATGTCAGGATCCTCCATCTGACGCATGAGCTGGCGGTTGCGCGGCTGGCCGAGCTTGATCTTGAAAAGGCAGCGTCCGGCGTCATCACGATCACCGGCTTCGAGCAGTGTCTTCGCTTCAGCGGCGAGGTCGTTGCAAAGCTGGGTCTGGCGCTTCACAAGCTGTTCG
>JANOBS010000146.1:0-2459 GCA_031411755.1 Luteolibacter sp.
CGGTCATGTCATCGCGGTCAAGCCCGGCCACGGTCCGAACACCAAGATGGCCGCATTGTTGAAAGCCGAACACGCCCGTATCCGCTCGATGGTTCCTGCGGCGGTCAAGATCCCCGACGGGGAAAGCGTGCTCGACATCAACGAGGTCCTGAAAATCCTGCCGCACCGCTATCCGTTTTTGATGGTGGACCGGATCGTGGATTTCATTGGCGACAACCGCTGCGTGGCGGTGAAGAACGTCACCATCAACGAACCCTATTTCGCCGGCCATTTCCCTGGGCATCCGATCATGCCCGGTGTCCTGCAGCTTGAGGCGACGGCGCAGGTGTCATCCGTGCTAATGCTGCGCAAGCCGGAGAACGCCGGAAAAATCGGCTACTTCATGAGCGCCGACAACGTGAAGTGGCGTCGTCCGGTGCTGCCTGGCGACACCCTCTTCATCGAGTCCGAAGTCATCAAGATCCGCGGCTCGATCGGCCAGACCCGCTGCCGCTGCCTGGTCAACGGCGAGGTCGTTTCCGAAGGCGAGCTGAAGTTCGCGCTGATGGAGCGCTGATCAACGCCTGAGCCTTGCGTTGCGCACCAGATACGCGGCGCGGAACAACTGGCGGGCCAGAAACTCCGACATCGGCAACTTCCTGGTGGGCACGTCGACCGACACTTGCGACTGCGCGAGCACGTCGGCGACTTCCTCCGTCATTTCCAGTTCACCGGAGAAGCGCGAGAGCAACTGGCTGAACACGCGGATTTCCGGAAGGACCTCATGCCAGCCCATCGCGAAGTCCTTTGCCGAGAAATAATGTCCGGAGCTGCCGGAGGTGAGTCCGAAGAAATTGAAGCCGGTGATGAAAATCCGATCAAAGGAGAACATCGTCGTCAGCAGGTAAAGCGCGTAGGTGCCGGAACTGTACCCGCGATGATGAATCTCATGTGCAATCCCCACGATGTCCGGCGGGATCGTACTGAAGACCGGAATGTTTCCCAACCAGTCCGAGAAGCTGTCGCGGCCCAGCCAAGAGGACTCATCAAGAAATGCGAGCAACAGCGCCGCCTTCGGGTGGAGCATGCCTGCGGGATGAGGCGAGCGTTCGAGGCTGTTGATCTGGTTCACCACCAGCAAATCGGTGCGCGAGCCGACGTGCTTTTCCAGACCCTCGACACGGGCGCGGTTGAAGCGCACGACCATGTCGCTCGCGTCGATCCGTCCTCCGTTTTCCCACTGCAGCAGGGAATCGGAATTCCCGACCACACTAAGGGTCCTGGCACCGCTGAACATCCGGTAAAATTCCTGGGGACTCAGGGAGTTCATGCGTTCGCACGGTGCATGGCATCGCGATACTCGAACCACACGGCCGCGTGCGGATGACTGCGATGGTTTTCAAACCAGGGGCCGCCGTTCGTGTAGTGGATCAGCCGGGTGTCGTCGTGCCGCTCGTCGAGCACGTTCCAACCTTTCGGGATGTCCCCGATTTCCTGATCGGGAATGTCCTCGAACCGATGCAGGTAGGCCCCACTGCGGGTCTGCACGACCTCCGGCGACCACAGCAGGAGTTTCGAGCAGTTCATCAGCATCAAGCTCGACCAGTTTTTTCTCGGATAACAGGTCTGCGTCCTGCCGTCCATTTTCACCGTGTTCACGGGTTGGTGGTCATGCTTGACCACCCGCAAGGCATGCCGCGAGAGATCCAATTCCGACAACTCGCGGATGTCCGCCAGGCAGAGCATGTCGGAATCCATAAACAGCGCCCGGCCTTCATACCCACAAAGCGAGGGCACGAGGAAACGGGTATAGGTAAACTCTGTCGATTGAAGAGGATCCTGGGGCCGGGAGAATGCCAGCTCATCGAGCTTCAGGAAGCGGATATCAAGCGGAATACCGGCGTGCCGAACCAGGCTGGAGGCAAGCACATCAGCGCATTCCGGCTGCCTTGAATCCCAGCCAATGAAGATGCGAAATGGCTCATCCACGCCTCAGGCTTGCCGCTTTTCCTGATTTGTCAGCTTCTTTTGACGAGCTTCTCGATGAAGGTGAAACGGAAGAATGATTCACTGCGTGCATGACTGGAAGGTCCGGCCTTCCAGTCATGCTTTCGCTTCATTGACGAGATAGAGCGACCCTTCGTTTTGCGATCAGCTGTCGGGATTCCGGGAAATTGACGTGCCGAAAATCCTCGGCACCTCGACCTGCGCCAACCGCGTGAAGGCTCCCATCGCGCTGTTCACTTCGGAGTCGATCAGTCGCAGCAGGCCGATTTCCAGCGTCAGGTCGTCTCCCTGAAGCGGGATCGCCCTCAAATTCAGCCCCTCGCGGCCGCGCAGGGCGATGTTCGGCATCAGGGCTCCCGCCTCCATCGCCTGAAGCGAACGCAACAAGGTCTCGATCGCATTGATCTCCGCCACGATCCGCGGACGGGCCTGGTGCTTCCGGCAGAGTTCATCCGCCATCCGCCTCATCACGA
>JANOBS010000147.1:0-2683 GCA_031411755.1 Luteolibacter sp.
AATACCTCGTAGGCTTGCAATGAATGATGCCGGGGAAGACGACGAAGGCAACGGAATGGTGACTTGGCGAAGGTCACGGCGAATCCGCTGAACGACCCATTCGGTAATGTGTTCAGTGTGATCCATTTCTTGCAGAACGTCAAAAGTGTGGCACGGCGGAGATTGAGCGTCCAGAGCGAAGCGAACAAGAGACGTTGCCCGCCGTTGCCACCACTGTCTTGTTCGGTTTCTTCATTGTTCTGGATGCGTTCGAGTCGAGCTAATCTTCCCGGACTCATCAAACCAAGTCCACGTCCCTACCTGCTTCCCCTGTTTATATTGTCCGGTGTAAGCGATCTTGCCTGATCGATGATATCCCGTATCGGGTCCATCTGCTATACTGCCGGTGTAGTGCTGGATGCATGCCTTCTCTCCGTTGGAATGATAAGCGATAAACTCTCCAGAATACTGTCCGTCTCGATAGTTTATTTGATGGCTTTTCTGCCCGTTGACAAAGTAGGTCACCCATAACCCAGCGAAATCCTTGACAGGAGCAATCCATAAATGCCTGAGCGAGCGTTCCAACTTGCGATCAATCAAAACATCACCTTCATTCTGGAACCAGCAAATCAGAATCCACTCGTCGTCCAGTCGGTATGATTGAGAGTGAGACTGGCCACTACCGGCACCGCCCTCTCCCTTCACGTCAAATGGACGAAGCAACTCTAGCATCTCTTTCTTCGTTTGACCCTTCTTGATCTTATCGACAGTGGGGGTCCATTTAGTCTCCGGTGTATCCTTGAATGTGATTCGCAGCTCTGCGGCGGCCTTATCCCGAATCGCCTGCTCGGAGGATGCTAAATCGTCAATTGGAGCACCGTTCGCAATCGTGACGGAAAAGGCGATCAAAAGGAGAATTATGGATGTGGCTTTCATATTCTCTACCGAACGTCTAGCTCATCCACGGCGGGGAAGGAAGCCCGAATTCAAACTGGAGCGTTACCCGCCGTTGGATGGAGCGTCTTGTTGTGCTTCTTGTTTGTGGATGTAGGCACGGTTCCCATTCTGAATGTAGTCAACTGGTGAAACTTCCGCAAGTGATAGATCGCCACCAATCCAACGAGGTTCGGCACCCCAATCATCTCTTCTGAATATAATTGCTTCGATCTGTGAGTCCGGGTGAATCGTGTAGAGCTCTTGTTGTGCAAGGCGTCGAACAAGGTCTTGGGCAAACTGGTTGGTCTTCGCGATAATCGTGATGTGCCAGCTCGTTACGTCATCTATGAGATAATCAATGGATACTTCTCGGTCAGATATTGTGGCTGCTGTCCCAGCTTCTCGTGTGACCATCGCGAATGGCACTCGGCCAGGTTCGGAACCAGCGCATATTAGCAGCAACTCGCGTTCGCGCCTCTTAGCTTGGTAGCGATGCCAAAGACCGATCATTGAATTTCTTGCACAACAGTTTTATTGAACAACACGCTGCATTTTTACTGCATATACAACCTGTTGTATAATGCCTGCAAATACAACTCGGATGGTCGTGGTTTTAGGTCTTCCGTTCATTGAGTGATTTGTATCATCTCAAGGAGGAGCTGCAAGTCGAATTTAGCTGGAAAGGTGGTGCGCTAGGTGGAAGTGGGAATCTCTGGATGGCCAGGGACTTGGAGGTTACGGGTTCAGTCGAGATCGAGCGGGCTGAATGCGCCAGCTCCTGGGCGTTTCATGACGTGGAGGTAAATCATGGTGGTTTCCACGCTAGAGTGTCCCAGGAGTGATTGGACGGTGCGTATATCGGTGCCGGACTCGAGCAGGTGAGTAGCAAAAGAGTGCCGCATGGTGTGACAAGTGGCACGCTTGGGGATCGCTGCTTTACGCACAGCCTCTTTGAATTGGCGCTGGAGCGAGACTTCGTGGAGGTGGTGTCTGGCGAATCGGCCGGTTCGTGGGTGCGGGCAGAGTGTCGCGGAAGCGAAGAGGTATTGCCAAATCCATTCCCGGGTGGCATTCGGCCATTTGCGCAACAAGGCTTCCGGCATGTGGACGTCGCCCGCTCCGCAGGCAAGGTCCTGAAGGTGTTTTTCGTGTGCTCTGGCGAGATGAACTCTCAGGTGATTTTCGAGGGCTTTCGGCAGGGGGACGATGCGGTGCTTGCCACCTTTCCCGTCGTGAATGGTGATCGTGCCTTGTCCAAAATCGAGATCCTTGACGCGGAGTCTAAGGGTTTCCATGACTCTCAAACCGGAGCCATACATGAGTTGGGCGGCAAGTCTCCAAGGATCCTCAAGTCGGGCGATGACGGACCGGACTTCTTCTCGTGTCATGACGACAGGCGGGCGGCGTCTCCCACTGGCCGGGGTGATGTGATCGAGGGTGAATTCCTGGATTCCCATGACGTTTTTGACAAAGAAGGCCATGGCATTGAGGGCCTGCTTTTGGGTGGCTGGGGCGACGTTCCGTTCCAGAGCCAGGAAATCGAGATAGGCGGTGACGGCGGGTGGCCCCGCTGCGTGGGGCGATTGGCCGATTTTCTGGTGGCAGAAGCGGACGAAACGGGAATTCCAATGGACGTAGGTTTCCTCGGTCGCAATGGACAGATTCTTGAGGCGGATGGCGCGCCGGAGCGCGTCGATGAGTTTGGTGAGTTCCTCTTCGGGATCGCTTTCCGATGGAAGACTTGTGGGCAAGATGCCCACACTCCTTG
>JANOBS010000148.1:0-25703 GCA_031411755.1 Luteolibacter sp.
GTCTCGATGAGTTGGGCGCGGAATTCCTTGGCCTTGTCCACCAGATCGGCAGGGATGTCGACGATGTTGAAGTTTTCAGGCTGTCCGGACTCGTCCCAGATGTGGGCCTTCATGGTGAGAAGGTCGACCAGTCCGACAAATTCGCTTTCGGTGCCGATTGGCAGGACCATGACGAGCGGGTGGGCACCGAGGATCTTCTTCACCTGGGCGATGACGCGGTAGAAATCCGCGCCGATGCGGTCGAGCTTGTTGACGTAAATGACACGGGCGACTTCCGAGTCGTTGGCGTAGCGCCAGTTGGTTTACGACTGTGGCTCAACGCCGCCGGAACCGCAGAACACGCCGACGCCGCCGTCGAGAACCTTGAGCGAGCGGTAAACTTCGATGGTGAAGTCGACGTGGCCGGGGGTGTCGATGACGTTGAACTGGTAGCCCTTCCAAAAGCAGGTGGTGGCGGCGGATTGAATGGTGATGCCGCGCTCGGCTTCCTGGTCCATGAAATCCATGGTGGAGGCACCGTCGTGAACTTCGCCGATCTTGTGGATCTTGCCGGTGAGCTTGAGAATACGCTCGGTGGTGGTCGTTTTGCCCGCATCAACGTGGGCGAAAATGCCGATGTTGCGGTATTTGCTGAGGTCCTTCATGCCAGTAATATGCTGCGGGGTGTGCTTCTGATTTTGGGCGACGGGGTCGCGCCGGGGCGCATTGCTAGTCGACCGGGAGGATTTGGCAATCCTGAGGATCAATTTCCTGGCACTTTTGCCGGAATGACCGCCAGACGCGTTGAAAAATGCTCGGCCCCGAGCGAGCGGGGGCTCACTTGAGAGTCGCTGCGTTGTAGGGTCGACCGGCTTGGTCCTTGGTTTCAGCGCGGGTTTTCACGAAAACCTCGGCCTTCACTTGCGGGGACTTGTTGGTCCACTCGTGGCGGATGTAGGTCGCGATGTCGGCGAGGTTTTCGTCGGTCATCGAGGGATTCATGGCCAGTCCGGGCATATCCGCCTGCGGGGTGTATTTCTGACCGGCGACGGTGATCAGTCCGGTGAGGCCGTGCAGAAGGATACGGGAAAGGCGCTCAGGCGATCCGTTGACGAATTCGGAGTTGTCGAGTGGCGGGCCGAGGTTCGGCAGTCCAGCACCATCCGGGCCGTGGCAGCCGAAGCAGGCTGCGACACCCGAGTAGAGTGCCTTGCCACGGTTGAACGAGGCGAGGTGATCGCCCTTGAGCCCTTCACCCGAAACAGCGGTCACGGCGGCGTTGGCTCCTTGGTCGAGCCAGGCGATCAAACCCTTGTCAGCGAGTTTCGAGCCGACAGCGGTCTTGAACGCGATCTCGCGGCCATCGAGGCCGGAGAAGGCGGCCGCCTTCACAAATGGCTTCGTGCCGTCGTTCTTGATCAGTTCGGCAAGCCTGCCGTAGGCCTCCGGCGTGGCGAGCGGTCCGAGGGCACGGGCCAGATAGATCTTTGTCTCATCCGACATGGGAGTGATGGCGAAAATGGCGGCGGAAACGGCTGGCAGGTCCTTGGTGGAGAGTTTTGTGGAGGCCCACAAACCGGAGCACACCACCTTCACCTCCTTCGAGGACAGCGCGGCATTCACGGCCTTCGGGCTCAGCTTGCCCAAACCTTCAAGGGTCCAGAGCGCATTGATCGAGGCGACAGGGAAACCGCCAACACCTACCAGTTTTTCCAGTAAAGGCACCACCGAGGCATCACCGCGATCCACCAGCACCCGCTGGGCCATGTCGCGATGCCAGCCGTTCTTGTGGGCCAGCAGTTTGACCAATTCCTCGCCACTGAGTTGATCGAAATCAACAGCTGCTTCCAGCTTCCCGGAGTTGTGGCGGATCCGGTAAATGCGGCCGTTGCCGGTCGCCGGCTTGTCGAGTCCGCGACTGAGATACTGATCGCGGAGGTAGCTGGTCATGAAGGTCTTGTCCTGGATGATGCCGTGATACATGTCCAGCAGCAGGACCGCGCCATCCGGGCTGTTGTAGAGGTTCACCGGCCGGAAGCGCTCGTCGGTGGAGGCCAGCCACTCGGTTTTTCCGAAGGGATGGCTGCCGGATAGTTTCCCGTCCGAGTCATCAATCTGGACGACCTTGACCAGGTTGACGACCGATTCGCCCACCAAGCCGCGTCCCTGCCAGTCGGCGGGGAAATTGGTGCCACGATAAATCATCATGCCGGCGGAGGCGGTTGTCGTCTTGAGCTTGTTGGTCGCCGGGTCGAGCGTGTCCTCAGGATAGCCGTTTTTCTTCGCAATGTAGGCGCGGTTGACTCCAGGGGTCACGCGGGCGGGCCAGGTGTTGTTCGGTCCGAGTTGGGTGTATTCCTGAGTCTTCAGGTTCACGCCTGGATTCCCTGCGAGGAGGTTCGGAGCCACCTGGTCGCCGAAAAGGCAGGTCGAGTTGTTGTTGTGGTAAAGTCGGCCGTAGTCGTCATGGGCGATGCCCCACTGGCCGCGGAACGGCGTGATCTCCATCACCCACTTGCCTTCGATCCGCCGTACGCGCTTGCCGGATTTGGCATTGTAGAGCCAGTTGTCGAGATTGCGGACAAGGCCGTTGGTCTTGTGCTCCACGTTTCCTGCCTCCACCCAGCCCTTTACCGCGATCTCCGGCTCGCCGACCGGCTTCAGGCCGTCGCGCTTCTGCCAGCGAAGGTCGGTGTCATCGGTGTAAAGAATACCGTCCGGATAGACTGCCACCGCGCGTGGAAGGTGAAGCTTGTCCAGGAATACCGTGCGCTTGTCCGCCTTGCCGTCGTGGTCGGTATCTTCCACCACCACGATCCGCCCCTGCGGGATTTCCTCACCTTTGCCATCAATGTCCGGCATGTAGCCGAGCATTTCACAAACCCACAGACGTCCCGAGGGATCGAAGTCCAGGGCGATCGGTTTCTCGATCAGTGGCTCTGCCGCGAATGCTTCGATCGAGAAGCCCGGAGCCAGCTTGAAGGACTTCAGGGCCTCCGCCACCGGAAGCACTGGCGATGGCGGGATTTCGGAAAGCGGAACCACCGGGGCCATGTTGCCGTGCTCCTTCTTGTCGCCTTTCTGGGCGAGGGCGAGACCGGGCAAAAGGAGGGTTAGTAAGGCGATGCGGTTCATGGAAGTGGGGAACGTGGTCCGCTTTACGGAAATTCCAAGGCTGATGTTGCCGTGGAGTGCCGCATTTCGTTCAGGTATCCCTCTTGCCTGCAAAAAGGGCCGGTGTTGTCCACGCACGCAGGTTCGTGGTCGCGAACGAAGCGCATGGATGCAGTCGACTTCTGCAAGGGCCTTGTATCGATGCCTGCGCGAAGTCCGCGGAGCGCCTCTGGCATTGGGGCTGGAAGCTGCTCTCCGTACAGCTGGTGAACCGGAAACCGCGGCTCCGTCAGTAGGCAGCGCCCCTCTCTTACCGCCGCTTTTTCTTCCCGCCGCCGCCGCCCATTTTCCGGCGGACTGGCTTTGGTGGCGAGTCGTCGAGGAGCGCGGTGTAGATGTAAGGGAAACCTTCGAGCTTGCGGCGCTCGATGGTGCGCTCGACGAAAATTTCAACCGACTTGGCGTAGTCGAGCTCGTCGGCTGTTAGAAGCGTGAAGGCGTCGCCTTCGGCCTCGGCACGGCCGGTGCGGCCGATGCGGTGGACATAGTCCTCGGCGTTCTCCGGGACGCGGTAGTTGATGACGTGGGAGACGCCGGAAATGTCGATGCCGCGTGCGGCGACGTCAGTGGCGACGAGGACTTCATAGGTGCCGTCCTTGAAGCCGGCGAGGGCCTTCATGCGGTCGACCTGGCCGATATCGGAGTGCATCGCGGCGACCTTGGGGTGTCCCTTGATCTTGAGCATCGCGGTGACCTCGTCCGCTTCCTTGCGGGTGCGGGTGAAGATCATCACCGAGTGGTAGTCAGTGTGGTCGAGCAGGGCGAGCAGCAGCTCGTCGCGCTGGTCCATGGCGACCGGATAGAAGGCGTGGGTGATCGTCGAAGCGACGGCGCGGCGGGCGATTTCAATGCTGATCGGCTCGCGGAGGCACCATTGGGCGAAGGTCTGGATCGCCGGCGGCATGGTGGCCGAGAAGAACAGGGTCTGACGCTCGTCCCAGGGGCAGAGGTTGACGATTTTCCGGACCTGCGGGAGGAAACCCATGTCGAGCATGCGGTCGACCTCGTCGAGGATCAGGACCTTCAGCTCGCCGAAGCGCATGGTGGCGCGGTAAAAGTGGTCGACGAGGCGACCCGGCGTGGCGACGACGATGTCGGCCCCGGCCTTGAGCTCCTCGGTCTGCTGGCCCAGCCCGACGCCGCCGTAAAGGAGGGCGACCTTGAGGCCGGTGTGCTTGCCATACTTGACGAACTGCTCGGCCACCTGGTGGGCCAGCTCGCGGGTCGGCTCCAGCACCAGGATCTGCGGCTTGCCCATCGGCGTCAGCTTGCTGAGCGAGGGAAGGGCGAAGGCGGCGGTCTTTCCAGTGCCGGTTTGAGAGGCCCCGATCACGTCGCGACCTTCCAGGATCAGCGGAATGGCTTGAGCCTGGATCGGGGTGGGGGTGGTATATCCGGACTCCTCAATGGCTTCCAAGACGGCTTGTGAAAGCCCAAGTGTGTCAAATCCCATGCGCGGCCTAGGTACTGGCGAAGCCTTTAAGGGGCAAGCACCTTCTTTGAGTCATCGCTTGCGGCTATTGCCGCTGTCTTAAGGTCTTAAAGTCTGAAAGTCGAAAGTCTGAAGAGTGATAGAGCGAAGCGCAGATGACCTTCGACCTTCGACTTTTAGACCTTCGACGCCTTCAGGCCGCGTTGGCGGGCGCCTGAATCAGCAGGCAATCCTCAAGAAACGGCTGCAGCTCCTGCATGAGCGGCGGGCCGCCGGGGGCGAACTTTTCGCGGAAGCGGTCTTCGACCCGGCGCAGCGAGAAATCGAGGTCGGCCATGACAAGTTCGTTGGTGCGACCGCGCACGACAGCAATGAGGATGGCGAAGCGACCGCTTTTGGAGACGGCGGTGCGGTTTTCCGGGAGCTCGAACTCCGAGCGGATTGATCCGTCGGCATTCCGGACTTGGAGGGCGAGGCGCTGGACGGTGCCTTCGATGCGCTTGGCCGAGGCGTGTCGGCCCGGGTCGGTACTTGCGAAGGAAATCAGCGCCAGTGAGGCTAGATCGAGCAGGAAGACCTCTTCCACTTGGAACCGGTGGGTCTTTTCAAAAACGATGTCTTCGTAGGCCCGGCTGGTGAATAGGGCTTGGAGCCGCCATGCGAAACGGTCGATTGCTCCAGGTGATTCAAATGGCCGTTGGGTTGGGTTGAATTCCGCGAGCGCCCGACGAATCGTGGCGCGAAGCATGGGCTCCAGATAGGTATCGATCCCGTTTTCCTGGGCGTAAACGGCGCTGCGGACGGCTTGCTCAACGATCGGGCCGAGGGCATCCCGTAGATCGTCGTCGCTGAATTCCGGCGGCGCAGGCTGGGTTTCGCTGCCGAGCGGCTGGAGTTTCCCGGCCAGGCTCTCGAATCGAGGTGCCGGGATCTCGAAGGAAATCGGTGCCGGGCTGAAGGGGTTCGGAAGCGCGGCAAAATCCAAGCCCTCTGGAGCGGCCGGAAACGAGGACAGCGTCGGCGGAAAGAACTGCTCGAAGGCGCGTCCGATCTCGTGGGTTTCGCCGAAGGGTAGATCCGGGAGGGCTTTCAGGGCCGGAAAGTCGGTCTCAAATGCCGGGTTCTTCGGAACCGGTGCGGCTGTCCAGAGTGGCGAGGGTGCACCATGGGAACCAATGCCCGGAGGCGGGCTGGGGAGTGGACGGAGGGCGGGGGGCATCTTACGTCAGGGGGGAGGATTTTTCGCCGGCGGGTGATTCCGCAGCCTCGGCCAAGGCTCGCGCGGCGGCGGCGACTCTCGAGAAGCGCTGCTCCAGCTCGGCGCGGTCAGCCTTCAGGCGATTCTGTTCGGCGGCTTCGGATGACACCCAGTCGCGGAACTTCACCAGCTCGGCTCGAAGGTGGGAAATGAGCAGGCTTTCGCGCTGATCGGCACGACGCAAGGAGCTCGACTGCCAATCGCTCAGCCACTGCCCCAGTTTTGCTTCAATGCGTGGAATGGCGTCCGGCGTGGCACGTTCAGCAGCGGTCGTCTGAATGCGGTCTGCGAGCCTGCGGATCTCTTCCTGATGCCGCAAATCCCGGGCCTCGGACTCGACCCGATGGCCTTCGGAGAGCCTGTGCAGACGATCTTGAATCGCCTCGACCTGAGCCTCGACGGCCTCAAGTCTGGGCTCACAGGTCCAAGCGGCACGATCCGAAGGAGGCGTTTGTTCGAGAAGGGCCACGCGTTGCTCCAAACGGTCGAGTTGGCGACCCACGATGATTTCGCGGATCCTTTCGACCGCGTGGGACGGGCTTGGAGTCTGGGGGGGCTGGGACATGTCGGCTCGCCGTGGGGGGACCTCCGGTGGGGGATTCCGGAGAACGCGAGAGGGGTGGAAACAACGTCCAAGAATTACGGCGGGGACGGGGCGCTTGTAAACATTATCGGCGAACGTTCGCTCGCGCTGATGGTTCGGAAATCCAAATGGATTCCGCTAAAAAATCCCGGCAGTCCTTGCCACGTCTGGGACGGGTCCTCAGCGATTCCTCTGGGCGAGCATTTCGCAGCCTTTGAGATCGAGCTTTCCGGAGGCCAGCACCGGGATTTCCTTCACCGGTACGATCTGGCGGGGTGTCCACAGCGAGGGCAGGCCCTCATCGAGGAGCTTGTATCGCAAGTCGATGCATTCCTGCTCGATCGCTTGTCCGCAAATGGTGGAAAGCAGGATGATGGCTTCGCCTTTCTGCTCGTCCGGGACACCGACGACGGCGATGCGGCGTTCGGCTTCGGAGTCGAGATGCAGGACCTTGTTGATGGCTGCCTCCACGGTTTCGTGTGGCACCATTTCGCCCGCAATCTTCGAGAAACGGGAGATGCGGCCCTCGATGAAAAGGAATCCATCGTCATCCATCCGTCCAACATCGCCGGTGCGGAACCAGCCGTTCTGGAGGACCTCGTCGGTCTTCTTCTTGTCGCCGAGATAGCCTTGGAAAATGTTGGCACCACGGAACCAGATGATGCCCTGCTGATCGAGCGGAACGACTTCATCGGTGGCCGGATCGGTGAGCTTCACCGCCAGCCCAGGCAGGACCTGGCCGACCGATCCCGGATGCGCGCTGGGCATCGCCACCGCGCCATTCGAGGCCGTGAGATTGGGCAGGTTGACGTTGGTGGCCGGCGAGGTTTCTGTTAGGCCGTATCCCTCCTGGGGGCGGATGCCGAATTTCTGCTCGAAGGCGGACGCCAGATTTTGAGGCAGTTTTTCAGCCCCGGTCACGACGAGTTGCAGTGAGGCGAGCTGGGCCGGTTCGACCCGTTTCATGTAGCCTCGCAGGAACGTCGGTGTGGCGAGCAGGACGTTGACGCGATGGTGTGAGACCAGCTCGGCAAGGCGCTTGGTTTCGAGCGGGCTCGGGTAGGTCACCAGATCGAGACCTTCGATGCAGGGGAACCACAGGGTCACGGTCGAGCCGAAGGAATGGAACAGCGGCAGGCAACCGAGAATGCTGGAGCCCTTCGGCATGTTCAGGCGCGTTGCGAACTGGCAGACGTTGGCCAGCACATTGCGATGGCTCAGCGCCACGCCCTTCGGTTCTCCGGATGAGCCCGAGGTGAAAAGCAACACCGCCTCATCATTGTCGGAAAACTTGTTCAGTCCGAGCATGGAGATGAGCACACCGGAGGGGAGCAGCTTCGAAAGCAGGAACCAGCGCTTGGTCTGCTTCTTCAGCGTTGGCAGTACGCGCTCGATGAAAATCAGCTCCCTGTTGGGCGGCCAAGGAAAGGTGGAGACTTTTCTAACAAATGGATCGGCGGTGATGAAGCGGTCGATCCCAGCCTGGCGGATGGCGGACTTCACCGCATCCGGTCCGGCAGTGAAATTGAGGTTCACCGGAACTTTCCCTGCGAAGATCACGGCGAGGTTTGCGATCAGCCCCGCCTTGCCCGGCGGCAATACGATGCCGATGCGGCGCTCTGCGGTGGCTTCGATCAGATGCTTCGAGAACGCGACGGCGGCGGCGAGGACCTTGTCGAACCTCAGCTCGGTGTCGTCCGATCCATCGAACACACGGTTCCTCGAACCATGCTTCTTCAGTCCCTCCAGAAGTGCGGCGGCCAGTGAGCCTTTCAGGAACGAGCGATCGGAAAACGACAGCTCGGCGGCCTCGAGCAGACTTTGTTGGAAGGTGGCAACCGTGGCCTTCCCTGCTTCGAGTGGCTTGCCGACGACCAGCACTCCGGCCGGCAGCGACGAGGGCTTTTCAATCGAAAGCGCGGACTCGCGTGGAGCATCGACTGCCACAGGCGCCACACTCAGGCCAAAGGCGCAGAGCGTTTTCAAATGCGACGATGGCACATGGCAGATCGAGGCGTTTCGGGAAACGGAAAGGCCCGGCACGTAGACCAGCAGACCGCTGGCATCGAGCGAGTCCGCGAGTTGTGAGCCGACTGCCGCCGGGTCACCATCGCTGGCGCCGAACATGGCACCCGAGCCCGACCGCTCCAAATGGCTGCGGATCTGGGGATCGAGCTTGGAGTCCTCCTCGATCAGCCAGGTGATTTTACGGCCGGAGAGCAGCTTCTCGAGTCCCAGCAGCTGGGCGAAATCGAGGCGACTGGGAATGATCAGCGACTTCCCGGCTGGAAGTCGTTCCCGATGGATCAGTTCAATAGAGGCGGAGCTCATGGAAAATGGTGTCGTGATCCAGCGGGTTCGCTGCAATCATCAAGGAAAGTATTGAAGGTATTTCTGCCTGGGTGACACGGATTTTTTATAAAATTCCGGTGAGGAGAAAATCATGCGTCTTAAAGCCCGGCCTCAGCCAGACGTTCGGCCATTTCCACTTTTTGCAGTTCGTTGGTGAATTCGTTCAGATCTCCGGCCATGACCCCGGTCAGGTTGTGCGAGGTGAATCCGATCCGGTGGTCGGTGATGCGGCTTTGGGGAAAATTGTAAGTGCGGATCTTTTCCGAGCGATCCCCCGACCCGATGAGCGAGCGGCGGTGGCTGGAGTAGGCGTCCTGCTGCTCGCGGAGCTTTTGTTCATAGAGCTTGGAACGCAGGATCTGCATGGCCATTTCCTTGTTTTTGATCTGCGAACGGCCATCCTCGCAACGGACGTAGAGCCCGGTGGGAAGGTGGAAAATCTGCACGGCTGACTCAGTGCGGTTGACGTGCTGGCCGCCGGCCCCGCCCGCGCGACAGACCTCGATCCTGAGGTCTTCCTGTTTCAGTTCCACGTCGACCTCTTCAGCCTCCGGAAGAACGGCGACAGTGACGGTCGATGTATGAACCCGGCCCTGGGTTTCGGTCGCAGGCACGCGTTGCACCCGATGCACGCCCGACTCGTATTTCAAATAGCGGAACACCTCCTGGCCGGTGACCTTGAGGATGACTTCCTTGAAGCCGCCGACTTCGGACGGGCTGCTTTCGAGATGCTCGCATTTCCAGCCACGTAGATCCGCGTAGCGTTGATAAAGTCGCATCAGCTCGGCCGCGAAGAGCGAGGCCTCGTCGCCTCCGGCACCTGCGCGGATTTCGATCAGCGCGTCCCGATCCTCGTTCGGATCAGCCGGCAGCAGGGCATACTGGAGATCCTTGCTGAGTTGACCGATCTCGATCTCAAGCCCGGGTATCTCCTCGGCGGCCATCGCGGAGAAGTCCGGATCATCGGATTTGGCGAGTTCGAGATTGTCCGTGAGATGGCGTTCACGGGCTTGAAGTTTCTCCCACAAGTCCAGGGTTTGCTTCAGCTTCCGATGCTCGCGCAGCAGATCGGTGGCCCGTTTCTGGTCGGAAAAAAGCGATGGGTCCGCGATCGCATGATCGAGTTCCTCGAAGCGTTGGCGTTGTTTGAGAATGATCGCGGAGTAGTCCATGGACGGAAAGTGGAAATGCAAAACGACGGCGGGCCCCGTCATCGGGACCTGCGCCGTCGTTGGAAAACCGAAAAGCTAGACGTCGCCGCTGTGGGCCGCCTTGAAGTCGCGGGAGGTCACGGTCGGAAGAAGGGTGCCGACGAATTCCACGAACAGTTTCTTCATGCTCCAGAAGACTAGGGTGATCTTGAAATGCGGTGCAAGCCTCCGACGCAAAACGGCTGCGGTCCCAGAGGAGCGCAGCCGTCTTGAAAAGGGGAGTCGACGATTACTTCGTCGAGGCCGTGCGGACCTTGCGGATGATGCTGGCGACCGTTTCGGAAGCCTGGGCACCCACGCCGAGCCACTTGTCGGCCTTTTCGAGGTCGAGCTGATAGTTGGCACCTTCCTTGAGTGGATCATAGGTTCCGATCTGCTCGATATAACGTCCGTCGCGGCGCTTGCGGCTGTCCACGGCAACGATTTTATAATACGGGCGGTCTTTGGTGCCTTGGCGATTGAGTCGGAGAGCTACGGCCATGTCGGTGGGTCGTTCGAGAATATGCCCGAGAGCGGGCGGGGCGCGGAAAATGCACAAACGGCCCCGGGTTGCCAAGAGGAATCTCGGGTCTGCGTGACTTTTTTCTGCTGCGGGATTGTGAACCTGCGGCCCTCGTTGTGGAATTCAGAAAAATGGACATTCAATCCTACCTCAAGCAGACGCCTTTCACCACCAAGGACGGCTCGACCATCCGCAGCCTGCTTGACCGCACGAATGCTCCGGTCCTCCAGCAAAGCCTGGCTGAGGCGACCCTGCCGACATGCGGGAAAACCGAGCGTCACTATCATGCGATCAGCGAGGAACTCTATTACCTGCTCGAAGGAAGTGGGCTGATGGAGATTGATGGGGAGGTCCGTGAGGTCACGATCGGCGACGCCGTCCTCATTCCCGCCGGAGCCTGGCATCAGATCGAGGCCGTCGAGCCTCTGAGATTTCTTTGCTGCTGTGCGCCGCCGTATTCGCACGAGGACACGTATTTCGAGTAATCATGGCCTGATCACGGTCAGCCCGTCGATCAGGTCGAAATGCCGGTCCGTGGTCATGACGGCGGCCCCGGCGCGGTTGGCACAGCAGGCGATGACGATGTCCTGAAGCGGCAGCACTTTTCCCTGCCGGTCGAGTTTCCAGGCAAGCTGCCAGACCTCGTCCCAGAGGCTGGCGGATGTGGGCACCATCTGGGTGAGGGAGAAGAAGCTCTCGAACTGATTTCGAAACTTTGGAACCTTGATCCCGCGCAGGACTTCCGCCTTCACTACGCCGCAGCACACGACGTTGTGCAAATCCACACGGCGGGTGATTTCCCGAATGGGGTCGTGGTCTGATCTCAGAACGTCGATGAAGACGTTCGAATCAATCAGGACGAGCGCTCCCATAAGGTTTTTCGTCTTCGGCGACCTTCATGGTCTCCAGTTGATAATCCGGAAAAACCGCGTCCCGCAATTCACCCGGGGACAAGCCCAATCCAAGGCCTTCCTTCGCAAAGACCTTCAAACGGGCCCGCCGGTCCAGTTCACGCAACGCGAAATGGACGGCGTCCGTCTTGGTTTCCAAGTCGTATTCCTTCATGACCCTGGCCAACAGGTCATCGTCGATATGCATCGTCATTTTCATTGCCATACCCTATATGGCCATATCGGGTATGGCAATGAGGTTTTGCCTTACGGCTCAACTCAGAATTTCGTGCTTTCTCCCAGCACGTCGTCCATCGCGTCGATCAGTTCCTGCATGGTGGCGGTGGTTTCGTTGCCCATGTTGGAGATGCGGAACGTGAGGCCCTTGATCTTGCCGTAGCCGCCGTTGATGACGAAGCCATGCTTCGACTTCAAGGTCTTGATGAAGGCGGAAAGATCAAAGCCTTCCGGGGTGTGGAAGCAGCTGAGCGAGACCGAGCGTCGGCCTTCGGGTCCGAAGTGCTTGAATCCGTGCTTTGCCGCCCAATTGGAGATCATCCGGTTATTGCTGGCGTGGCGGGCGAAGCGGGCTTCGAGGCCTTCCTTGGCGATCTCTCCGAGGATGTATTGCAGGCCGAAGAGCAGCGAAATGGCGGGCGTCGACGGTGTGTTGTTGGCGGCGGCGTTTTTCGCGAACTCGATGAAGTCGAAGTAGTAGCCGCGGTTCGACTGGGCTTTGGCGCGCTCCATGGCGGCTTCCGAGCAGGCGAATACCGTCAGGCCCGGAGGCAGGGCGAGGGCCTTTTGGACTCCGGCAAGCAGCACGTCGATACCGAGGTCGTCCATCGCGATCGGCACGGCCGAGAACGAGGAAACTGAGTCGACGATGAACAGCACGCCAGGGAAGGACTTTACGACCTTTGCCACGCCTGCGAGATCGCTCATCACTCCGGTCGAGGTTTCGTTGTGGATGAAGGTGACGGCATCGAAGCCACCTTCCGCCAGCTTGGCGCGGACGGCTTCGGGATCGATCGCCTCGCCCCACTCGACCTGGATCTTCTCGGCTTCGAATCCGGACTTTTTCGCGACGTCGAACCACTTGTCTGAAAACGCTCCGCAGCAGAGAGTGAGGACCTTTTTCTGCACGAGGTTGCGCACCGAGGCCTCCATCACTCCCCAGGCGGAAGACGTGGAAAGGAACACCGGGCGGGTGGTGCCGGCAAGGGCCTGGAGGGTGGGCTGGAGCGAGGCGTAGAGGGCCTCGAACTCGGAGCCGCGGTGGCCGATCATCGGCTGGCTCATGGCGGCGAAGGTTTCGGCGGAAACGTCGATGGGTCCTGGAATGAACAGTTTGGGCATGGTGGGATGGTGGGAAAGTTGAAGTGGTTGATTGAAGAAAGTGGAACCGCAGATGGAGGAGAAATGAAGAGGCGTGAGTTCTTTCGGTCTTCTGATTCGAATTTTGTGCTTAGAATTTCGGATTTCCTCCGCCTGTCATTCTTCCCAGATAAAGTGTTCGAGTCTGAGCTGTTTGGCTCGTGCGGCGGCTTCTTCGGCGCGCGTTCCGTTGAACGAGGCGATCTTGCTGGCGGTGGAAATGGCGGCTTCCCAGCGGCCGGCTTTTTCAAGTAGGGCCAGCGCGCGGAATCCGCAACGCTCGAACCACTCCCACTCGCCGGTTGGTTGGGTGGAGCCACTCTGGAGCACGATGTAGTAACTTTCCAGTGCCTCGCGCTCCCGTGTTCCCGGGACTCCATTTCCACGAGGCAGGAGTTCCAATGTCATGCCGCGCAGGTAATGCAGGCGATGCAGCACGGACGGCCTGTCGACAGCGGCAGAAAGGAGCTGATCGTAAATCGCCAGCGCGTCTGTTAGAGAGTCAGGCTTGGCGGTTCCACGCGCGTAGAGAGCCTCGGCGAGCAGCAGGCCCGAGGGAATCCGCAATGGATCGGCGGGCTTCATCGACTGAAACCACGGCTGCAATTCGGCGATCGTGGTGTCGAGGCGGTTGAGATCGGTGAGCAGGCGTGCACGTTCGAGCTTGGCCAGTGGAGCCAGCCCGCTGTTCCCTTCTGCGACTTTTGCAAATAGGATCAGGCTTTCCTCACGTGAGGAGGCCGTGGCTCCGAGCGCCGCCGAGCGGGCGGCCAGCATCAGCGCCGCAGGGGCGACCGGGGACTGTGGATCTGTGGCCGCCAGCTTCTCCAGCACGAGGCGGGCGTTGTGGTAATCACCGTTTCGAAACAAGCTGCGACCCAGAATCATCGAGGCCTCCTGGTCATCGGGATGCTCATTGAGAAACGATCTGGCCGCGATGATGGCTTCGGACGGCAGGAGGCTCTGGTCAGCGATTCTGAGCTTCAACAAGGCGATGCGTTTGGCGTCGATGCTGGCAGGCAGCACGGGATCCGCCGTCACGATCTCGATCTGGCTTTTCGCAAATTCGAGGTCCACCGGATGGGCATGCAGCGCGACATCGGCTGCGGCCAGACGTGCGTCCGCCGTTCGGGACGTGTCCGGGTGGTCGGTGAGGAATTTTTTCAGAGCCGCGCAGGAGGCTTCAGGTGAGGGGAGGGAAAGGGCGCGTTCGAATTCGAGATCGATGAGGATCCTTGCATCGCGTTCGGGGTTTCCGGGGGTGGCGGCGATCACCGGGCCGCTTTGCAGACGGACCAGGGCGGCATTGATCGCGGTCAGGTCACCAGAGCCGTTTGGCAGCAGGGTGGCGGCCTGGTCAAACAAGGTCGCGGCAGCAGCGGAATTGCCCCCGTCAAACTCGGCACGTGCTTCGAGAAATGCCGCCTCACCTTGGATCAACGGCGATCCGGCGGATTGCCGGACTGCGGCTAGGGCGGCGAAAGCGCGGTCGATACGACCCTCCTCGAGCAGCCACTTTCCCTGTTGAAGCAGTGCCTTGGAGGCGAGGAAATGATCGGGATGCTCGAAACGAAGCCGGGTCAGCAGCCGGATGGCTTTTGCTTTGGCGTCCGGCGTGGGCTGGCGGTGGAGTCCGATGGCGCGGGTGTAGAGCGCGAAGGCGGCAAGGTCGTTCGAGCTATTTTCCTGGAACACGGGCCAGGTCGCGACAGCTCCAGTGTCAGAGGTTGGGATGAATCCTGTTGGAGGAAACGACGTGTCCGGACACCAATCGGCGAGGCGTTCCAGAATGGCGTCGTTCGGGGCCGGTTGATCGGGCAGGCACTGCTGGAGGCGCTTGAACATCGCCTCCAGCAAGGGGGACTCCGGGTGCAACTGGATGGCGGCGAGCAGGGAATCCGCCGCTGCCGAGGTTCCCTCGGATTTGGAAAGCGCATCCGCCAGCCCGAGGATCGCGGCGTGATAGCGGAGCAGCGACTGGCCCTTTGGCTGGTCGAGAAGAAGGGTGAATGCCGAGGCCGCTTCGGCTGCCTTTTCCTCAGTTAGCAGCAACCTGGCATTCAGAAAGGCCTGTTCCTGCTGGTCCTCCGGCGGTAGCGATTTCGCCTCCGGCAAAAGTTTGCGGGCTTCCTTGGACTTGCTCTGGTCGATCAGGATCGCCGCTTGTCTGAGCTTGGCTTGCCGGACTGCCTTGGCGTCTCCGCTCTTGCCGAGGACCTCCAGGGTGGCGAAGGCCGCATCCTCATCGTTAAGGGAAAGCTGAAGGCTCGCCCGGGTCAACAGCGCCTCGCTGCGATGCGTTGCCTTGTCACTGTCCATCGCCGGGGAAAGCCCCTCCGCTGCCTCGCGGTAACGGCCCAAGCCGGCCAGTGCCTGGGATTTCCAGAAATACGTCTCGGGATCGTTCGCCCAAGCGGGCTCGCTCAACTTCGCCAGCGCGTCGGCGGAACGGTCGTCACGAATCCACGTTTCAAGCTGCTTCAGTCGCAGCACTCGCTGGTCCGCTGGAGTGAGGTCCGGAGTTTTCAGTGCCTCCTCGAAGCGGCTCTCCGCCACCTCCCAGAGCCCTGCGTTGAGCGCCTCCAGCCCTTGTGCGTACGCCGGAATCCCCTTCAACGCGGGCGCTCCCAGCGAGGGGAGCGCGAGCAGCAGCGTGAGAACCATTGGCCGGGCGATCATGGCGTGCAGCGACGCTAGGCGGATTCCCCGCCTCTGACCAGTGGAGATGCGGCCAAATCTCATGCACCCGTTCCGAACAAGCGATCCCCGGCATCGCCGAGGCCGGGCAAAATGTATCCGCGATCACTCAGACAGCGGTCCAGCGCCGCCGCATACACCGGCACGTCCGGACAGGCTTCGGAAAAGGCGGCGATGCCTTCCGGTGCCGCGACCAGGCAGGCAAAGGCCATCCGGTCCGCGCCTGCTTCACGCAGGTTCCGCACCGCTTCGATCGCCGAGCCGCCGGTGGCCAGCATCGGGTCGAGCAGCAGCACGAATTTCCCCGCCATCGACGGCGGATGCTTCATGTAGTAGGGCTCAGGAAGAAGTGTCTTCTCGTTTCTAGCCAGGCCAATGTGGGCCACTGCTGCATCGGGAATCAGGTCGAGAAAGCCATCGAGAAAGCCCAGCCCCGCACGCAGGACCGGCACCAGGACGATGGACTGCTGGAGGCGGGTGCCGGTGGTGATTTCAAGTGGCGTGCTGCACTCGATCACCTGGGTTTCGAGCAGCTCCGTCACATAGGGCACCATCAGCGAGGCGATGCGGCGCATGCGTTGGCGGAACTCAGGTGTCGGGCACGAGGGCTCGCGCAGGCGCGTCAGCTCGGTCGTGATCAGCGGGTGGTCAAGGACTCGGAACATCAGTTCGTTTCGGAGAGGAGTTTCCGCAATTCCGTCGCACTGACTCCGAGGGTGACCGAAGCTTCCTTCATGTTGCCGTTGGCGCGATCCAGCACGCGGCCTGCCACTTCACGGGAAAGCCAGTCGATCACCTTGATTCCGGCTGGTGCTGAATTCAGGAGCCGGTCGATCGCATCGCCTGCGCCATTTCTCAAGGCTCCCGGCGCGGCTGAAAGCGGGATGTCGGCGGGCAGCAGGATCGTCGAGGAGGCCAGCGCACAGGCCCGCGCGATCGTGTTTTCAAGTTCGCGGACATTTCCCGGCCAGTTGTGTTGCTGGAGCGCCGTGATCGCCTCACCGGTCAGTCGGATGCGGGCCATGCCGTTCTTGCGCGTGATCCGTTGCAGGAAATATTCCGCCAGCAGCGGAATGTCCTCGCGACGATCCCGCAGCGGGGGAATCCGCAGCTCGATGACGTTGAGCCGATAGTAAAGGTCTTCGCGGAACTTTCCCGCAGCAACTTCCGCAACGAGGTCCTTGTGGGTCGCAGCGACCACTCGCACATCGGTCTTGATCGTGTCGTTGGAGCCGACACGGGAAAAAGTCCCGTCCTGGAGCACACGCAGCAGCTTCACCTGGATCGTCAACGGCATGTCACCGATCTCGTCGAGAAACAGCGTGCCGCCATCGGCCTGCTCGAAGCGGCCCTCGCGCTTGGCGATCGCTCCCGTGAACGAACCTTTTTCATGCCCGAAGAGCTCGCTTTCCAACAGGTTCTCGGGGATCGCGCCACAGTTGATCGTGATCAGTTCCTTCTGGCGGCGCGGGCTGTATTCGTGGATCGCCTTCGCGACGAGTTCCTTGCCGGTGCCGCTCTCGCCGGAGACCAGGACCGGTGCATCGGAACGCGCCACCCGGCCGACCATTTTGAAAACATCCTGAAGCACGCGGGAAACGCCGATGATCTTGACCCGGCCATCCAGCGTCGGCAGCTCGGCCACCGGTTGCTCGGCACTGCGGCGGTCATCCAGCGTTTGAAGCGCGGACTCCACCACCGGGCGGAGTTCGAAGGCCAGCGACTCCTTGCGTAGAACGTCGTGCGCACCGCGTTGCGTGGCCTCGATGATCTGACCCGTCGTCGGAAATCCTGCGGTCAGGATCACCAGCGTCTGAGGGCTTTGCTGGCGCATCCGGGTCAGCAACTCCAAGCCATCGAAGGGCTCGAGCGCAAGGGCACCGATGACCACATCGACGTGGGTCTTTTCAGCGACTTTCAGGGCATTCTGTGCATTGTCGCACCGCAGGATCCGCAGGTTCCGGGCAGATAAATGCTTCGTCGCCCAATCCAGGAAATCATGATCGGGGTCGACGAGAAGAATGGTTTCTTCCGTAAGGGTTTCGGCCATCGTTTGTGGGGGGAGTGAAGCAGGGAACCAAGGAATGGCACGAAAAAACGAGGCGCAGTGAATGCGCAAACGGGGGAGGGAACACTAATATCGTTCCTCTCGTCGCTTTGGATGTCTGGCTTTCGGGCTCCTTGCATCAACGTGTTTCTTTCGAGTAGGTTGACCGTATCCGCTCGATTGCATAAAGAACGGGAGCTTCCTCAAACCTCTTTGACACGCCATGAACGCCCGACTCCTGCTATTCGCCATGCTCTCTGGAAGCCAATGTTCTCCTGCGGAAATCGAGGCGGAGATCCATGTCGGTTTCAGTTCAGAGATCCGCGTCAATCCACGCGATGAGACCGTCGACTCGCAGGTCATTCCGATTCTCATCTCAGTCAAAGACGAGCAAGGCAAACCGGTGTCCGGTGCCTATGCTGCCATGAAGCGACTCGCCCCCGATGATTATCAGGAGTCCGACATCGTCTCACCTGAAAGTTCGAGGACCGATGTCCATGGCCATGCGGTGGTCCTCTATTCAAAACAGGTCGGATTTGATTGTGTGGGGACCGGAGGAGGTATTTCCACGAAAATCACAACCACGCACGCCGATGGCACCAAAACCGTCGAGGAAAAGACAGAGCCTCCTTTAATGGTTCAGGCGATGCCTATAGTGGGAGAAAAGCAGACACTCCGATTGCCCGGCGTCATCACCGTCGTCGCCGAAGGACTCCGGACAACGGCCCTGGAGCTCGAAAAAGCCTGTGGTGAGAAAGGAATCGAAATTGGAGAACACACGACCCTGCATTTCACCATCGTTATGACCCGCAAGGATGGTGGAAAGACTGTTGAAAAAGCTCCCGAAGCTTCTGAAAAGAAGTGAAGCGGAATCACAACCCAGGAAACAGGTCCTTCGATACGAACACCCGGTAGCCCTTGATCCGTCCGCCTTGTCCCGGACCGCCGGGGCGGGGGAGGTAGCGGAAGCCGGAAAGGGTGTGCTGGCCACCGAGATCGAGGACGATCTGATGCGGGTGAGTCGGCTTGTTTGTCTGCCATTCGCTGTGCCAGAAGGTTGTCGGTTGGTTGTCGATCACATTGGTCGCGCCGCCGTCGTCGCCCGTTAGTTCCTCGCTGTCGGCGTAGACGATCCGCATGGCCTCACGCGGAAGTTCCTTGCCGTTCTCATCGAGGAAGATCAGTTCGGCAACGGCGGCGAAGGGCTGGTTGTCATGAGCATTCTGAGACTCGAGCGCGAAGTAGCGTCCACTGACGGGGCCCGTGAACTTGATCTCCTGCCAGGTCGTACCTTGCGCGAACTCCGACTGCATGACCGGCGTCAGCCCGTCGGACTTGAACTGCTGCCCGGGCTTTCTTGAAAGCTGGCCGCTTTCCACATTCACCGCCCAGATGGGCTTGGTCACACCTGTTAGAGTGAGCGGCGTGTCCGCCACATCGGTTTCCAACAGCACGATCTCATTCGCACCTGCTTTCAACCAGCAGCCTGGCAAAAACAGCGACTGCTGCGGCCCGACCTGCCAGTAGCGGCCAAGGTTGTGGCCGTTCACCCAGACCATGCCCTTGCCGAATTTTGAAACATCGAGCCAGGTGTCACCGGTCTTTTCCACGTTGAAGGTGCCGCCATAAACGACGGGCTCTTCCAGCTTTCCGAGTGCGGTAGGATTGCCCTTGAGCGACTTCCAGCCTTCGATCGAATCCATCGGGAAAAGATAATGCGCCCAGCCGGAAAGCACCTTGTCGCCGAGCGTCACCTCGCCGATGAGCCCTTTGCGATCGGTCAGCATTTCCTTGCTGAAATTGATGTGGCCCATGTTCTCGACGAAGAGGTCCAGCGTGTGTTCGCCAGCGGGGATTTCCACGGTTGAGTTGAAACGGTTCACGCGTCGATCAAGCGGCGTGCCCTGGCGTTTGCCATCGACGAGGATGATCGCCCGGTCTCTAACAAGCGGCACCGACAGCTTGCCCTTGAAAGGCCCGGTGACCTTGGTGCGATAGAGGATGTGGCCGAACGATTGGCCGAGGCTTTCCATCGTCGCGGGCTGATCCCTAATGATCGGCCTCGGTAGTGTGTCGAACAAACGACCGGCCGTTGTCAGCTTGATTTCCGGGATGGAAATGATCGGAAGCGGCTCAGGCATCGGGCCGAAGGTGGCGGTCGGCACGTGCTTCTGGATGACCGCCTTGAAGGCATCGAACTTGTCGGTTGGCCGACCCGCCTCATCGAGCACCGCGGAGTAGTCGTAGCTGGTGGTGTCCGCCTCGTAGCGCCCGGTCCAGTTGGCTCCGGCGTAGAAGCCCCAGTTGGTGCCGCCGTGGAACATGTAGATGTTCACCGAGACGCCGTTGGAAAGCATCCAGTCGTAATCGGTGGCCTTCGGTTTCGCCTCGGTGGTGGCGTGCATTTTCCCCCAGTGATCGAACCAGCCGACCCAGAACTCGCCGTTCATTCGGGCCTGTCCGGGGCGATGCTGCTCCAGCTTCGCGAAGGCGTTCTTCGCGCCACCGCCGAAGTTGATGGTGGCAGTGATGCCGGGCAGCGTGCCGCCCTTGAGCATGTTGTCGGTCGGGCCGTCGGAGGTGAAAAGCGTGCCGGTGTAGCCACCCTTGCGGATGGCGTCCATGTGCGCCTGGAGGAAGACCTTGTCGGAGTCGAAGGAGCCATACTCATTCTCGACCTGGACCATCAGCACCGGCCCGCTGTTCTCGATCTGGAGCGGCTTGAGCATCGCAGAAACCTTTTCCAGATACTCCATCGCAGGCTTCAGGAAACGCAGATCGGTGGTGCGGATCTTCGTTTCAGGATCGGCCATGGTCCAACCCGGGATGCCGCCGAGATCCCACTCGGTGCAGACGTAGGGACCGGGTCGGACCATCACGTAAAGGCCCTCTTCCTGGCAGGCCTTGATGAAGGCCACAAAATCGGCGTTGCCGGAGAAATCCCATTTGCCCGGCGTCGGCTCGTGCACGTTCCAGAATAGGTAGGTGCAGATCGTGTTCAGGCCCATCGCCTTCGCCTTCTTCAGCCGGTCGTGCCAATACTCACGCGGCACCCGCGGGTAGTGCATTTCTCCGGATAGAATCTGTAGCGGTTTTCCATCCACGATGAAATCCCGGCCCTTCACCTCGAAGGTCCCCGCCTCGGCCAGCGAGGAAAACAGGAAGCAGGACAAGAGGCCGATGGAGCATATGCGCATGATCCCGTTCTGAACCAACCCGGACCCGCGCGCAAGCAACCGAAAAGGGGAGGATGAACCTCATTCTTCGCTGAAGCTGCGAACGACAGGTCGAACCTTGAACGCCCAACGTTGAACATCGAAGTGCAGAGGGCTTTCCTCTTCGTTTCGAATTTCAGATTTCGAATTTCGTGCTTTCCAAAAAAAGGGGGTGACCGCTGTGCCGTTCCAGGCGAGGTGAGCCACGTTCCAAAGAGCCCACTAGGTGGGAGCGTCCGGCGTAGGTGGTCGTCCTAAAAGGCATGACCTGATTGGCCGGAGTAATGCTCCCGAGTATATAGCATAGGTTCGGGCACGCTTGCCAGAATGAACGAACACAGCAGTCGGGAGGACTCTAGGCAGGCCCCCGAAGCTGGCAAACGAAAATCTTCGTCGATTCAGTAACAAAATTCTCAGGTCCTCATTTCCGCCGGTTGGATCTTTACGGCCCGTCATTCCTCCCTAGGTTGGCAGCGACTGTAGATTGCCCATGGAGTCCCCATCCGAGAAACTCGATACCCTGCAGGCGGTGGAACTCGCCGAAGGCGTGGAGATTCGTCTGAGGATGGCGGGGCCGATGTTGCGGGCCGGGGCGTATGGGCTGGACCTGCTGATCCGGATCGGGGTGATGATCGTGGCGGGCCTGGGGATCAGTTTCGCCGGACTGGCGATCGGTAGCCGGGTGGCGGAAGGTCTGATGCTGCTGATCTGGTTTTTCCTGGCTTGGTGGTATCCGGTTTTCTTCGAGGCGGGAAAGCGCGGGGCCACTCCCGGCAAGCGCGCGATGGGCCTGCGGGTCGTCCAGCCATCCGGTGCGCCGATCACGATGGGCCAGGCGATCGTGCGGAATTTCCTGCGCTTCATCGACGGCATGCCCCTGATCACCTATGGCTTTGGCTTGGCGAGCTGCATGGCAACGAAGCGCTTTCAACGGCTCGGCGATCTGGCGGCGGGAACCGTGGTCGTGTATGAGCGCATCCCGCCGGAGCCCTCCATCGCGGCCCCTCCGCCAATGAGCTCGCACCGGCCACCAGTGGCGCTCACGGCGGACGAAGTGCGTGCGCTGGGAATGTTCCGGGACCGGGCTGGGCTGTGGTCGGAGGCGAGACGCTGCGAAATCGCCGATCACGCGGCGGTGCTCAGCGGCGCGAAAGGAAATGCCGGAGTGGCGCGAATGATGTCGATGGCACACTGGCTGCAGGAAAAACGCGACTCATGACCTCAGGCGATTTCGAGAACAAGAACTCCGCACGCTGGGCGGAATACGAGGCGCTGGTCCGCTCGGTTGAGCTCGGCAAGCCGATGCCCGGAGTCGAGCGGCTGCCACAGCGGTTCAGCGAACTCTGCCTCGATCTCTCGCTTTCCCAGGCCCGCATGTATGGCATCCGGCTTTCGGAAAAGCTCAACGCGCTGGTGATCCGCGGCTATAACCTGATTTACCGGCAAAAGTCCGGAGGCTGGCAGGCGGTGGTGAGAATGGCGGCCGTGACCTTTCCGCAAGCGGTGCGTCGTGAGTGGCGGCTGTTCTGGCTTTGCAGCGCGGTGTTCTGGATTCCGTTCTTCGCCCTGCTGATTGCGGGGAAATACGACCTCACCTGGATTCAGGCGATCCTTGGCAGCGAGGGGATGTCGCAGATGGAGCAGATGTATGGCAGCGAGGCGCAGCAGATCACGCACCTGAGATCGGCCTACGGCTCGAACTTCATGATGTTCTGCTTTTACATCAACAACAACGTCGGCATCGACTTCCAGATCTTCGCAGGCGGCATGACCGCAGGGCTGGGCACCCTGTTTTTCCTGCTCTTCAACGGCCTGCACATCGGGGCCTCCGCTGGCTATGCGAATGCCGCCTGCGATCCGCATGCGTTCTGGTCGTTCGTGGTCAGCCACTCGTCGTTCGAGCTGACGGGCATGATCATCGCGGGCATGGCCGGCATGCGGATGGGTCTCGCGATCCTTTGGCCCGGTCGACTGCCGCGCGTGCGTGCCTTGGTCGAGGCTGCGAAAAAGGCGCTGCCGCTGATCTACGGCGCGGCGGTGATGACCGGAATGGCGGCGGTGGTGGAGGGCTTCTGGTCGGCCCAGCCAATTCCATCCGCCTGGAAGTATTCCTTCGGCGCGGTCTTCTGGGTGCTGCACATCGTTTATTTTCTCCTGGCAGGAAGGCAGGTCCGGCATGCGGCTTGAAGAGGTCACGGCGGAGATCCGTCCGCGCAGCGATTGGGAGGCGGTCGATCTCGGCTTCGCGATGTCGCGTCGTGCCTTCTGGCGATGTCTGAGCGTTTGGTGGCTGGCAGTGCTGGCTCCCACGGCACTGGGGATTTTCCTGCTGCGGGACCACCCGTATTTTTTCGTGATGCTCTTCTGGTGGTGGCGGCCAGCGGGATCGAGGATGGTGCTTTTTGAACTGAGCCGACGCTTGTTCGGCGAGGCCCCGACGTGGAAGCAGGTCTGGCGGGAAATTCCGAGGGCCTGGTGGCGACGATTTTTCCATCGCTTTCTGCTGGCACGCTTCTCGCCCTGGGCACCGGTGACGATGCCGGTGGAGGATCTGGAAGGACTGCGCGGAAAGGCCTATCAGCAACGTTCGCGTCTCGTCATGCGTCGCGGCGAAAGCACGGTCTTTCGTCTAAGCATCGGAGGCTATCTCGTCTCGCTCTGGCTCACGCTCGGCCTGCTCGGGATGGTGCAGATGCTTCTGCCCGAGGGACAGACGACGGTGTTCGGCGAGGCGTGGGATGCCATCGGATCTGGCTCGGCGGCTGCGATCCCTCTGGTGGCAAGCTGGCTGCTGGTGGGCTGCTACATGGTCGCGCTTTCCCTGACTGATCTCTTCGTAACCGGCGGCGGCTTCGGGATCTACGTGAACAGTCGTACTTGGATCGAGGGCTGGGATGTCGAACTGGCGTTCAAGCGTCTGGCGAACCGGATCGGAACCCTTGCAACGTTGTTCATCGCCTCCCTGTGCCTGCTTCTTCAATCGCCGGCCTCGGCAGCCGAAACTTCACCCGACAAGGTGATCCAGGAGGTGAAGGCGCACCCGGACTTCCAGATCCAGAAGACGAAGGTGCCGGTGCCGGAGGTTTCCAAGCCCTCTGGTAGCAGCAGTACCTCGGTCCCGGAGTGGCTTGTCACCCTGATGGCGGGCTTTGGAAATGTCCTTTTGGTCGTCTGCGCGTTGGCCGTTCTGGCGTTCATCGGCTGGCTGCTGTGGACCTTCCGCCACCTGCTTCGTGATCGCGGTGGGTTCGATGGCGGATCGGGCTCCGCGATCCGGGCGCGGGTGGTAATGGGCCTGGAGGTGACTCCCGAGTCGCTGCCGGAGAACGTTCCTGAAACGGCCTGGCGATGGTGGCGCGAAGGTCGACGCCATGAGGCGCTCGCGCTGCTATATCGCGGTGCCATTTCCCGCACCATCGAGCTGGCTCGTGTCGAGATCGTGGAGTCGGACACGGAGGGCGATTGCCTGCGCCGCGTCGGACAGGCCGGAACCATCGCTCATCCCGGATATTTCAAGAGCCTGACGGCCTCGTGGGTGCGACTCGCCTACGCCAGCAGGTTTCCGGTCGATGATGAGGTCCGGGAGCTTTGCCAGCAATGGCCCTACGCGGAAAGGCGGTCGGCATGAACAGGAGATTTCTCCTTTCAATGATCTTCGCGATCTTGGGCCTGAGTGGCTGCGATACCAAGTATCAGGAGGTGGAAACCGGCTACAAGGGGCCTGCAAGGACGAATCCCTGGTTGGCAGCCGAGCGCTTTCTAACAGCCTACGGACGTCCAGTCGAGGTGCTGAGTTCCTGGCGCGAGCCTGCCCCGGAGGATTCGACGTGGATCATTCCTTGCGAACTGATTTCGAACACGCTCTTCGCCAAGCGGATCGACCAGTGGATGTCGAACGGCGGGCACCTGATCTGCCTGATCGAGTACTCCGATTTCCGCGATGACTGGAATCTGAGGGGCTCCGATGTCGAACTTGAACCAACCTTCGAAAGTTTCCTCGATGACCATGATTTCGAGATCGAGAAATCAGCCAGTGGGGAAGTGGAGACGAAACTCATCCGCTATCGCGGCAAGCCGTTTGACGTGGAAATGAAGTCCGCGTGGCAGGCATCGAGTCGCAGCGGATCTCTCCAGGGCATGCCAACTGCGAAGGTCGGTGATGGGCGGCTGACTCTCGTGACGGATGCCCGTCTGTTCCGGAACCGCTGGATCGGCGACAAGCAGCACGCGGCGTTGTTGAAGTCGCTGGTGGATTCCACTGATTCCTTTGGCACGGTCGTTTTTGTCAGAGGAGCCACGTTGTCGTTGTGGAGCCTTCTGATCGAGAGGGCGTGGGCGATCTTGCTCGGCCTTTGCCTTGTGATCGTGATCTGGCTTTGGAAAAATCTCCGCCGCTTCGGCCCGCTTGAGGCGGCCGACGCTCCGTCGCCTTTGCGCGCTTATGATCATCATCTCGAAGCCCTCGGCGATTTCCAATGGCGGCTCGATCGCGGGGCCTCGCTGCTGGCTCCGCTCCGTGGGGAAATCCTCGAACGCAGCCATCGCATGATGGCTCGCAGTGGCAGTCTGGATTCCGACATCTTCGCCCTGCTCGGGGATCGGGCCGGCATCCCGCGCGAACGAGTCTCCCGCGCGATGGGCGAACCTGCTCCAGCAGATGCCTCGGTCTTTACGCGCACTGTTTCCGATCTTCAACAAATCCTCAAATCGCTCTCCTGATTTCCAACTCCGCCACCTTCATGTCCGAAGATTCATTCATCCCCGCCCCGGAACCCGTTTCAACCGCTCCAGCCATCGTTCAGGCGATCCGCTATCAGATCGGCCGAGTGATTCTCGGTCAGGACGAGGTGATCGATCAGGTCATTGCCGCTCTGTTGGCGGGCGGACACGTGCTGCTGGAGGGAAAGCCCGGGCTCGGAAAAACCGCGCTCGTTTCCGCACTCGCCCGCACGTTCGGGGGCGAGTCCGGCCGCATCCAGTTCACGC
>JANOBS010000149.1:0-9691 GCA_031411755.1 Luteolibacter sp.
CCGGGAGTCAGACTCGCCCATAGTAGTCAGAGACGGTAACTCCGGTCACAAGGCGAAGGGGCGGGCAGGAAGCAACGCAAACAAAGCACTCACAACGGGCCATGTAGATCCCGACCACTGTGTCACGCTCCCTGCTTGCAATGGAGATCTGTTCTGGCACCCTGTGATGGAACTGATTTCATATGCGCGCTTCCTGAGGAGCCCGGTGCGGTAATTCCGCACGCCGGGATCTGCGAGGGGGGCGCCGGGTGAAACCGGCGTCCCTACCTCAATAGAGGTCCCAGAGCATCCTCAACGGCACCGCCAGATGCTGTGAACCCGGGATCGGCAGGACATCGCGGCCGTCATAGAGCACGCAGCCACCCTGGAAGTCCGCGGCGCATTGATCGGCCAAGCGGTCCAGTCCCTTGCCGTCACTCCGGTCCACCGAGCGGCTGGCTTTCACTTCCACGCCCCAGACTTTTTCGCCACGCGTGATGACCAGATCGACCTCCACCTGATCCTTGTCCCGATAGTGCCAGAAGCGCAGATCCGGATCCGTCCAGGCTGCTTGGGCGTGGATTTGCTGGACCACGAAGGACTCCAGCAGGTGCCCCATGCGGTCGCGGCGCGACAGCCAGTCCGGCGCGGAAAGATCTGCCAATGTCGCCGCCAGACCACTATCGACGAGGTGGATCTTCGGGGCCTTGATGAGCCGCTTTGAGGTGTTGCGATGCCAGCCGGGCAGCGAGCGGATCAGGAACAGGCGCTCCAGAATCGAAAGATACTGGTCCACCGTCCCGCGATGCAGGCCGAGGTCCTTGGAAAGACCGTTGGTGTTCAGCAGCGAGGCGGAACGCAGCGCCAGCAGTTCCAGCAAGCGCCCCAGCTCATCAGCATCCCGGACCTTCGCGATGTCCTGCACGTCGCGGTCAATGATCGACTTCAGATACTGCCGATGCCATTGCCTCGCCCGCACAGGCGTGCGTGTCAGCGGCTCGGGAAATCCCCCGGACACCACGCGGATCGGCAGATCCAGCGAAACATCATCGCCTTCCCCGAGCATCATCGACTCGCGAAATTCCCCCGCGAGAAACGTCCGCAGAAAATGCCCGTCGTTCCTTGCCTTTTCCGACTCGGTCAGCGGTTGCAGCGGGATGATTTCCATCCGTCCGGCCAGCGACTCGCTCACGCCCGGCAGCAGCAACAGATTCGCCGACCCCGTCAGCAGAAACCGTCCGGGCCTGCGGTCCCGATCCACCGAGCGCTTGATCGCGGTCAGCAGTCCCGGAGCCCGCTGGACCTCATCCAGAATCACCCGCTTTGGCAATCGGTCCACGAACCCATCCGGGTCCTGGATGGCTGTGTTCAGGTAACTTTCCTCATCCAGCGTGAGGTAGGCCCGGTCCGCCTCCACCGTTTTCGCCAGCGTCGTCTTTCCACACTGCCGAGGGCCCAGAAGGCACACCACCGGCGTGTCCGCCAACGCCGTCCGCAAGGCGACGGTCACCGTTCTCGGGTAGTGGGGAAAATCCGCGTCCATTTGTCGGTTACACTACCGTCTATTTGTCGGTTGTAAAGCCGTCTATTTGTCGGTTACATGTCCGTCCATTTGTCGGTTGATTGATTGAGAATCCCTGCAACGACTAAGATCAAAGCCTTGGAAGTTCGGAAGTCCAAAACACCGATTTTCAGTTTTCGATTTGACCGATTGGATGGTCGCCAATGCCCCGGATTTCCGCCCTCCGCAGCGAGGATCGGTAGCCCGCGATTCGAAGGAACCGTGGTTTTTCTTTATCCCGCTGCATCACTGGGTCAGAAGGGTGTCGATGCGCCTGCTGATCCTCGCTGCCGGAAAGCCTGCCCTTGGTTACGCCAAGGAGGGGATCGAGGAGTATCTGAAGCGACTGAAGCATCACGGCCAGGTCAGCCTGGAGCTGGTGAAGGCGGGCAGCTCGGAGGAGGTGTCGAAGCGGCTTCTGGAAAAATCCGAAGGGATGTTTCGCATTGCCATGGACGAGCGAGGCGAGCGTCTGACCACTGCGGAGCTTGCGAAGCGCTTCGGTCAACTGGAACTGCGTGGCGACATCAAATGTGTGGCCTTCCTGATCGGCGCCTCGGACGGACACACCCAAGAGCTGCGGGCGAAGGCTGATCTGCTGCTTTCGCTTTCCTCACTTACCCTCCAGCACGAACTCGCACTGGTGGTGCTGCTGGAGCAGCTCTATCGGGTGGCCTCCATGAAAGCGGGCTCACCCTACCATCGGGAGTGATCAGGATTTCGAATTTCCGACTTCGAAATCCTAATTTTCTCAACGCCGCTGGCTCATCTGCGGGATCATGCCGAACTGGCCCATGCCCTGACCGCTCTGTGGGACATTCCACGGCATCTTGCTGGCGCTGGACTGTGGACCGACCGGCTGCTTTTCCGGGGCCTTCACGCAGGACACGGAGACGTTGGCAACGAGGGCGACTGCGGCGGTGGTAAGAATCAAGCGCATGGGCTGAACATAAAACAACCTCCGGGGCATGCAAGCCTGCGGAGGTTGTTTGAAGAATTGGTGGGCAGATCGACTCAGTTGGTCGAGGGCTGAGAGAGGATCACGCGGTCACCGGGCTGAAGGCGGACGCCGGGAGCAAGACTGTCGAAGTCGATGTCGGCGATGGTCTGGGTCGGCTCGATGGAAGTCGGCTGGATCTTGCCGATCATGCGGCCGTCACGCTCGACGAGAAGCTTGGTCTGGGGGGTGAAACCCGTGTTCGAACCAGCACCGACGAGGACGAATCCCCACTCCTGATTGACCTGGGTGATGATGGCCTCCATGCCGTTGCGGCGGATCCGGGTGTCACGCTTGGCCTTGGCGTCGGCGAGACGGGCCTCTTCGGCCTTCTGGCTGTCACGCTTCTTGGTGGCCTCTGCGACGAGGAGGGAAAGTTCCTCGGACTTCTTCTCCTGGGCGACCTTGGTGTCCTCGATTTCCTTCACCTTTTCGGGGAGGTTTTCGAGGGTCACATCGGCACCAAGGCCCTTGAGAATTTCACCAACCTTGGCGACGGCTGCATTGAGCTGGTCAAACTCGGTTGTTTGGCTGCTGAGGGTGGCTTCGAGATCAGCCATGGTCCGCTTGTGCTCGGAGAAGGTCGCCTTCAGGCCTGCGATGGCCTGTTCGGTTTCCTCCTGCTCGTCCTGGGCCTTCTTGAGCTTCGAATGCTCAACGGTGGCATCCTTCTCGGTGGCGACGGCGTCGGCGGTCACCGCCTTGTTTTTGTCGATGGTGGCGATGCGCTTGGTCTGCTCCGCCTCGAACTTCTTGGAGAGATCGTAGGAGAAGTAGATTCCTGCACCAGCGGCGAGAATCGCGAGAATGTGGAAAAGGGGTTTCATTGAAATCCGTGCTTAGGTTTCTGGTTTCAGGAAAGGGTTTACTTGGACGGCACGACTGAATCGCCGACCATGAGGACGGTGTCGGCCTTGACGGAGTCCGGAACGATGCTGGCGGAGGCGGTGCCGGCTTCCACGGCGGTGACGACGAGCTTGGCGATCGTTTCGCCATCGCGGACGACATCGAGGCTGGAGCTGGTGATCACGCCTGCGGCGTTTCCGGCGGCAAGGGTGACGAAGCCCCAGTCGGAGTAGATCGAACTGATGCGGGTCTTCAGGGCCGGATTCGACTTCTTGGCGGCGGGCCATGAACTCATCTCACGGTAGTTGGCATTGACCTTGTCGAGGCGGGCGGACTCGGCGGTGAGGTTGGCGAGCGAGGCTTCGGCGGCGGCGATGGTCGAGGTGAGTTCCTCAAGCTCGGCACGGCGGGCCTTCAGCTTGGAGGCGAGGTCCTCGATGTTGCCAACGCCCTTGAGCTTTTCCTTGATGCCATCGAGCTTCTCCTTGTTGGCGGCGACCTCAGCGGTCTTGGCTTCGATCTGGTCCTTGAGTTCGCGGTTGGTTTTTTCCTGAGCGACTTTTTCCTTGGTGAGTGTCACCACGACGGCCTCGGTCTCGATGCGGCTCTTGGTGGTGTCAGCCAGATCTTTCCTGGTGACGTCCAGGCGCCTCTCACTGACAGCAAGCCGCCCCTCCTCAGCCTTGCGATTGCTGATTTCAGTTTCATGCTTGGTCATGTTCTTGTTCGCGACGAATGCCGCGAACGCGAGGACGATGGCTGTGAGGATGCCGAATACGTTGGCCATAAGGGTTTGGGATTTGGACGTTGGATTTCCCGTGTGGGCAGACACTAGGAGGGAGTGTTTTGCGGCGGCAATCTCAAATTTCAAAGGATTTAGGCCTTGCCTTTACAAAGCATGCACAAGGCGCAACGGTCCGCTGTCTGCCATGCGCTCCGTCCTTCGTGTTTTCTCCTACTTGCGCCACTATCCTGGCCTTGCGACCGCCCAATTCTTCTGCGCGATCGGATCGACCCTTGCGGTGTTCGTTTACCCGAAAATTTCTGGCCACATCATCGATGAGGTGATCCCGGATCCCTCGAAACACGGGCAATTCCCGTTTTTCATCGCTCTCGGGGTGGCGGGCTTCCTCGCCAAGGACGGCCTGAACTCGCTGCGGATCTTCATCAACAACACCTTCGAGCAAAAGGTCATCTACGACATCCGGTCCGACCTTTACGGGAAAATCCAGCGCCTGCCACTGCGGTGGTTCGATACCCGCCGCACCGGCGACATCATGACCCGGGTGGTGGAGGATGTGACGAACATGGAGCGCGTGCTGATCGACGGCATCGAGCAGGGGCTGGTGTCCGCGCTGCAGGTGATCGGGGTGGGTGCGTACCTCTTTATCCTGAACCCGACGGTGGCGGCCTGGGCGACGCTTCCCGTGCCGTTTCTGGCCTTGGGCGCGGCGTTCTACTCGACCCGTGGACGCGACCGCTATCGAAACCAGCGCGAGGCCTCGTCCGACCTGAATGCGCTTCTGCACGACAACATTTCCGGCATCCGCCAGATCAAGGCCTATGCGGCGGAAACCGAGGAGCTGGACCGCTTCAACCGCTTTTCCGACCAACTTCGCAAGACCAACCTGCGGATGATGAAATGGTGGGCCATCTACTCGCCGGGCATGTCGTTCCTGCGGATGTTGGGCTACGTGCTCGTGCTCTGCTTCGGTGGCTACTCGATGATGAAGGGCGAGATGAAATTGGGCGAGTATCTCCAGTTCATGCTCTTCCTGTCGTTGTTCTACGATCCGATCGACCGCCTGAACTCGCTCAACCAGATGGTGCTTTCCGGGAAATCCGCCGCCGACCGGGTCTTCCAAATCCTCGATTCGGAGGACGAGAAAAACGCGCTCGATGGCGCGAAGCTGCCCGGTGAAATCGCAGGCCGCGTGAAGTTCGATCACGTGTCTTTCGCCTATCAGGATCAGCCCACGCTCAACGATGTTTCCCTGGAAGTCCTACCCGGCCAGACCATCGCTCTTGTCGGCGCGACTGGCGCCGGAAAAACGACCGTCCTGTCGCTGTTGGCTCGCTTTTACGAGGCCACCAGCGGCACTATCACCCTCGACGGTCATGACATCTCCGGACTCTCGAAGGAAAGCCTGCGCGACAACCTCGCCTACGTCACACAGGAGGCCTTCCTCTTCAATGGTACCGTCCGCGAGAACCTCTTGCTCTCCGAGCGCGATGCCACTGAAGAGCAGCTATGGGCAGCGCTGGAGGCCTCTCATGCGGACCATTTCATCCGGGAGCTTCCGAAGCAGCTCGACACCAATGTCGGTGAGCGCGGGGTGAAGCTTTCCGGCGGAGAAAAGCAGCGCCTTTCCATCGCCCGCGCCCTGCTGAAGAACGCGCCGATCCTGCTGCTTGATGAGGCCACGGCCTCCGTCGACAGCCAGACCGAGCTTCTCATCCAGAACGCCCTCGACCGCCTGATGGAAAACCGCACCGCCTTCGTCATCGCGCACCGCCTTTCCACCATCCGTAATGCCGACCGTATCTACGTGCTCGATCAGGGACGCGTGATCGAGCAAGGCACGCACGACGAGCTGCTGGCGCTGCACGGGAAGTATGCCGAGCTGTGCAAAAAGTCCTTCCTCGGACAGGAGCCGGAACAAATCGCCTGAACCGCGGCGCTTTCCGGCGATGAAATTCGCCCTCCCGTTTGGTTGTCTTCTCGCTGGAATTGCCATCGGCTGGTTTGCCAAGCCAGCTTCCTCCGCCAGTGGCAACGGTCCATCCGCCACCGCGTCGTCCTCGCCATCGTCGATGCTGGGCATCCCCGAGAAATTCAAGCCCGCCGAGGACTCTAAAAGCGCCCCGTCCGGCCGTCCGTCGCGTCCTGCGATTGATTCATCGAAGCTTGGGGTGGAAGTGAAGGTTGAGGAGGCCGGAAGGGAAATGCAGAAGCAGATGGCCAAGCGCATGACCGACATTCAGCGGAAAAAGTTCGAGGCCCGCTTTTCCAAGCTCTGCTCCGAGCTCAACCTGAGCCCCGATCAGCAGGCAAAGATCCGCGCAACCATGGAGGAGCGTTTCACGAAAATGGGCGAGCTTTTCACCTTTGACGGCTCCGATGACAGCACCGCGAAGATGAAGGAACTCTCCACCCTGATGAAGGGCGATGCCTTGGATGAGGCGACCGCGGGTCTACTGACCGACGAACAGAAATCCGGCTTCGACGAGCTCAAGAGCAAGGAGCGCCAGAGCCGGATCGACGCGAAAGCGCTCAAGGACCTGGGCAATCTCGGCACCGTTCTCGACCTCACCCAAGATCAAAAGGATGCCGTCTATAGTGTGCTCTCCGAGCAAGCCGCCAAGCAGGAGGATTCGACCAAATCCGCTGCCATGATGGGCATGTTCACCGAAGGCATGGGCATCCAGATCGATGACGAAATCGGCATTCAGGACATCCTTCAGGAACAGATGGAAAATCATGTCGATGGGCCGCCTAGCGCCGATATCAAAAAGACGATCGAGGAAACCATCAGGAAGCGGACCGATGAAAAGGTCGAGGCCTTGCGCCCGGTCCTCACCGAGCAGCAGCTCCAGCAGTATCGGTCCCACCTCGAAACGAAGGCCGCAGGCATGATGAACATGTTCGGCGGCATCGAGGTCCCGGAGAAATGATGTCCGCGGCCAAATCCAGAGCCATCCAATCAGGATTGTCAGGATAGCTTCGGGGAATTTTACCTAGACAAACCTTTGTCTCTGGGTCGTTTCAGCACCCGTGAAAGTCATTTTGTCACTACTCGTTTCCGCAGCCGTTTGCACCGCCGAAACCGCTGCTCCCGCCGCCAAGATCGCCCCCGCCGCTGATGCCGCCTCCAAGCGCCTCAAGCCCGAAGAGGCTACCCTCATCGAAGGCTCTGCGGTCACCACCGATGTCTTTGCCAAGCTCGACTGGGTCCAGGGCAGCAGCCCGAAGGCCTGGGAGCCCGGCAAGGTCTACCTCTTCGAATGCTGGGCCACCTGGTGCGGTCCCTGCCTCGCCGCCATCCCGCACGTGAACGAACTTCACAAGAAGTATGCGGAAAAAGGCCTCATCGTTTCCGGCATCAACGTCTGGGAGGACGGCAAGGACAAGGTCACCGAGTTCGTGAAAAAGAAGGGCGACGGCATGTCCTACAACATCGCCTACACCGGCAAGGGCGGTGCCTTTGAGACCGAGTGGCTCAACCCGGCTGGAGTCACCGGCATCCCCCACGCCTTTGTCGTGAAGGACGGAAAGGTGATCATGAAGACCCACCCGATGCAGATCACCGAGGAAGTCATCGAGGCCCTGCTCGCCGGTGGCGACGCCCAAGCCAAAGCGCTCGACTCCATCACGGCCAAGAAGGCAGCGCAGGGAAAGATTTCCGGAATCGTCCGTGATTTCGGCACCGCCAAGGCGGCCAAAGATGTCGACGCCATGGCCACGGCCATCGCCGCGCTGAAGGAGGCTGATTCCGAAGCGACTTATCTTCCGATGATGAACTTCGATCTTCTGATCGCCAAAAAGGATTGGGCCGCTGCGGAAACCGCGATCGACGCCCTTGAGGGCCAGAGCCGACTGGTCGTTCTTTTCAACACCTCCCGCAACCTCTTGGCCAACGACGAGGCTCCGGCTTCGTTCGTCAAGAAGGTCGCCACCACCCTCGCCCCTGAAATGGAATCCAAGGGCGGAGCGATGGAAAACCAGATGGTTTCCGCGCTGCTCTGGAAGGCCGGCGAAAAGGAAGCTGCGCTCAAGAGCGCCAAGCTCGCCGCTGAAAAGGCCGCCACCGCCCCAGTCGTCCCAGGTCGCATGAGCCTGCCCGCAGCTCCCTTCAAGAGCTATGCGGAAGCCATGGAAAAGGGCACTCCTCCGACCATGGAGGAATTCACCACCATGGTCAAAGCTGAGCTGCAGAAGGCCGCTCCCGCTCCAAAGGCTGCGGAATAATCCCGGCATTTCCCTCCCAGCGCGGCTCCGGATTCCGGGGTCGCGCTTTTTTACGTTTATTCGCAGCGCCCGTCCGTTCTAAATCCGCCCGCCATGCTCGACATCCGCGTCATCCGCGAAAACCCCACCGCCGTTCAGGACGCCATCAAGCCCCGCGGCGGGGATCACTGGAAGCTCGTCAACGAAGTGCTCGCCTGCGACGAGGCGCGCCGCCACGCCGAGACCGAGAAGCAGTCCCTCCAGTCCGATCGCAAGCGCGTCTCCAAGGAAATCGGCATGCTCAAGGGCAAGGGCGAGGACACCAGCGCGATCGAGGACCAGGTCCGACTGATCAACGCGAAAATTTCCGCCTACGACACCGAGGCCGAGGCCACCGCCGCCCGCCAGGCCGACCTTCTGCTCAACATCCCGAACATGCCGCACGCGGATTGCCCGGTCGGTTCGGATGAAAGCGCGAACCCGGTCGTCCGCGAATGGGGCGCGAAGCCCGATCTAACAGAACCGAAGGACCACGTCGAACTCGCCCTCAAGCACGGCCTGGTCAACTGGGACGACGGCACCCGCGTCGCCGGCTCCGGCTTCGTGGTTTATCGCGGTAAGGGCGCGAAACTCGAGCGCGCGCTGATCAATTTCCTTTTGGATACCCAGTCCGCCAATGGCTACGAGGAGGTCAACGTCCCGCATCTCGTGAAACGCGAGTGCATGGAAGGCACCGGCCAGCTCCCGAAATTCGAGGATGACATGTATGGCACCGACGCCGATGAACACGGCATCAACAGCCTCTTCCTCGCGCCCACCGCCGAGGTGCCGGTGACGAACCTTTACCGCGACACCCTTCTGCATGAATCCGACCTGCCGGTGAAAATGGTGGCCTACACGCCCTGCTTCCGCCGCGAGGCTGGATCCGCCGGGCGCGACAACAAGGGCATCATCCGCATGCACCAGTTCGACAAGGTCGAGCTCGTCCAGATCGTCCACCCCGACCACGGCTTCCAAGTTCTCGAACAACTAACCGCCCATGCCGAATCGATCCTGCAAAAGCTCGGCCTGCATTACCGCACCATCGAACTCTGCACCGGCGACCTCGGTGCGAACGCCGGTAAAACCTACGACATCGAAGTCTGGGCCCCCGGCCACGGCAAGTATCCGGAAGTCTCAAGCTGCTCCTGCTTCGGCGACTATCAGGCCCGCCGCATGAAACTCCGTTTCAAGGATGCCGAGGGTAAAAACCGCTTCCCCTACACCCTCAACGGCTCCGGCACCGCACTGCCGCGCCTTTACGTTGCGCTGCTAGAACAATACCAGCAACCCGACGGCTCGATCCGCATCCCGGAAGCAC
>JANOBS010000150.1:0-8162 GCA_031411755.1 Luteolibacter sp.
TGAAACTGCGACAGATCTGCTGCGACCCCCGGCTGCTCAAACTGGAAGGCGAGTCCAAGTTCGAGGCCGACACCGCCGGTTCCGGAAAACTGGATTACCTGTTCGAGCTTCTTGAAACACTGGTCGAGGAAGGCCGTCGCACGCTGTTGTTCTCGCAGTTCACCTCAATGCTCTCGCTGATCGAGGACGGACTGAAACTACGGAAGATCTCGTACATGAAACTGACCGGCGAGTCGAAGAACCGCGGCCAGCTCGTCGAGCAGTTCCAGAACGGCAGCGCCTCGGTCTTCCTGATTTCCCTGAAAGCCGGCGGCACCGGCCTCAACCTCGTCGCGGCCGACACCGTCATCCACTACGATCCCTGGTGGAACCCGGCTGCGGAAGCGCAGGCGACCGACCGCGCCTACCGTATCGGCCAGGACAAGCCGGTCTTCGTCCACAAGCTCATCTGCCAGGGAACCGTCGAGGAGCGCATCCACAAGCTCCAGCAGCAGAAAAGCCAGCTCGCCAACGCCCTCCTCGCCGACGCCGACATCTCCCACCGCCTCGATTCAGCCGCCTTGAGTTCACTGCTCGCGCCGATGGAGTGAGGTCGCTCCGCGAGCGTTGCAACCTTGCGCCGTTTCACCGCTCTCTTCACCTTTTCGCCATGCCACCGTCCGCTTCGACTCTCCCCAACTGGCCATGGCCAGTGGTGACGACGGAGCTTTCCACGCTGGTTCGGAATGCGGAGGCGACCCTGGTCGAGCTGCAGCATCCGGAGGCGACCTTGCCGATGATCGTTCCGCATCTGCATCCAGTGCTGGATTCCAGGAAACGCAGTTGGGTGAGCTGCATGGAGTCCGGCTTGTATGGGTATCTCATCGATGAGATGCAGCGGCACGAAAAGCCTGACCGGGTGAAGTCGGCGCTGATGAAAGTGTATGCGGCGATGGGAACCCTCGGACCGTGGAGACGTGCGGTGCAGGTGGGCAACTTCCCGTTTTCGACGACGCTGCGATCGGAGGATTCGAACCGGGTGATCTGGGAGATCCTGCCCATGCTTCGCGAGTCGATGCCGGACCGGCCGTTCGCCGTGCGCAATGTCTATCCAGCCCGGCAGGCACTGAACCTTCCAGACGATGCTTGCCTGATCCCGGCGCGGCCGATTTACCGCTTCGACTACGCCGTCGGAATGATGCCGAATACAAAGAATTTCCGGCGTGATCTCAAGCTGCTCAGCAGTGATGGGCTGACCCGGATCTTCGACGCTCAGTTTGATGAGCACCGTACCCTCGAAGGCCTGGATCTCTATCAGCAGCTCTATCGGGACAAGCACTCCCAGCGAAATCCGGACTACACGCCGGAAATGATCCACGTCGGCCGGATACGCGGTTGGTTGAGCCTGCGAGGACTGGTGGACCCGGAAAGTGACCGGCTCGTTGCGTTCGCCGGCGTGCACGAAATCGGGCGGGAACTCTCGGCACCGCTGATCGGCTATGATTTTTCGGTGCCTCAGAAGAAGGGGCTCTACCGGCAGATGCTGGCGTCATTGGCAAGGGAGGCGATTGATCGGGGAATGATCGACGATTCCTCCAGCGGAGCCGGCGAGTTCAAGCGCAACCGTGGCCTGATTCCAGAGATGGAGCAGTTGGTGATCCTGCCGCCCTTGACCGGTGCTCGGAGAGCGCTGGATCGCACGATGATCAAATTGAGGAGGTCCTGGTCGCGCGGCATCACGCTGGAAAGCATGATCGCGGCAGGTGGATGAAATTCCCTGCTACTGACTCGACGCACATCCACTCATGGTCGAAGGTGGGACATGATCCCGCTACCTGGCTGTGTCCGCATTGAATCGCCCTCGGAAGATTATCCGATTCTGGAGATCAATCACTCGTCCTGCCGCGCGCGGGTGGCCTTTCATGGGGCGCATGTGATGGAGTGGACGCCAGCGGGACAAGAGCCGGTGCTTTACCTGAGCCCGACGTCATTTCTAAAAAGCGGCAAGCCGATCCGTGGCGGGATTCCGTTGTGCTGGCCGTGGTTCGGACCGCATGCGGAGGACTCCACCAAGCCGATGCACGGAATTGCCCGGACGCGGCAGTGGGCGTTGATCGCTTGCGAGGATGATGGCGCGTCGATCGACCTGCGCTTCGAGCTGCAATCGGATGACGAGACGCTGGCACTCTGGCCGCATGCCTTTGAGGCGATCGTGGAAATCCGTCTCGGTGCTGAGCTGCACCTTTCCCTGATCAGCCATAATCCGGCACGAGTGCCGTTCACCGAAACCGCCGCGCTGCATACGTATCTCTGCGTCAGCGATGCGGCGGAGATCGCCATTTCCGGATTCGATGGCGCGGCCTTCACCGAGCGGGCCGCGGGGCAGAGCACTCCGGGAGTCCAGCAGGGCGATGTCCGGATCGTCGGCGAGGTCGACCGCATCTACCAATCCACCAAGGACGTCACGATCACCGATCGCAGCCGCAAAATCCACATCCACAAGCACGGCAGCGCCTCGACCGTCGTGTGGAATCCCGGACCGGAAAAGGCCGCGCGCCTGGGTGATCTGCCGCCACTCGACTACCCGAAATTCGTCTGCGTGGAAACCGCGAACGCCTTCGGAGCCGAGGTCACGGTGGCCAGCGGAGCCACCCATGTGCTGCGGACACGGATCGTCGTGGAATCCCGCTAGCCCGGGCTTGTGGTTCCTTGGATGATGGGTCAGTGTGCGCGGCGATGACTGAGGAAAATACTGCGTCGCTGACCGCCGTGATCAAGTCACGGGAAGCCACTACCGGAGAACTCATGTCGCCTCCGGTTGGAGTTTTCCGGGCAAACATGACCGTCGCGGAGACGGTCGAGCAGCTTCGCGAAATGACGCGCTCGGCCTTCATCACCTACTGTTATGTCACCGATGCGGATGGGAAATTGGAGGGCCTTGTCGTGATGCGGGACATGCTCCTTTCCACCCCGGACGCCACCCTCGGCGAGCTGATGCTGAAGAATCCCTTCGCCCTAAGCGACACGATGCGGCTAAGCGACGCGCTGAAGGCCGCGCTTTCCAAACATTTCCCGGTCTATCCGGTGTGCGATGCCGCTGGCGTGCTGAAAGGCCTGATCCGTGGCGACACCCTTTTCGCCGAGCAGGCCATCGAGATCAGCGCCCAGGCGGGAAGCATGGTCGGTGTCGAGAAGGAGGAGCGCCTCGCCACACCACTGAAGCGCAGCCTGAAACTCCGCCATCCCTGGCTCCAGATCAACCTGCTGACCGCCTTTCTCGCGGCGGCGGTGGTCGGCTGCTTCGAAGGCACGCTCAGCAAGGTCGTCATCCTCGCGGTCTTCCTTCCGGTCATGGCCGGTCAGTCGGGAAACACCGGCTGCCAGGCGCTGGCCGTGGCCCTGCGCGGGATGACACTTGGCGATGTGAAGGCCGGTCAGGAACGGCGGCTGATCCTCAAGGAAGGGCTGCTCGGATTTTTCAACGGCATGTTCGTCGGCATCACCGCCGGACTCGGGATGGTGGTTTACGCGAGCATGCAGAAGCAGGAGCATCCTTGGCTGATGGGCTTCATCGTCATGATCGCCATGATCGGAAGCTGCGTGATCAGTGGGCTTTCCGGAGCCCTGATTCCCCTCACCCTGAAGCGCTGTGGTGCCGATCCAGCCACGGCCTCCAGCATCTTCCTGACGACCGCCACGGACATCGCCAGCATGGGCATTTTCCTGTCACTGGCGACCTGGCTGCTCTGAGGTGGCGCTTTGGATGATCGTGCGCTAGTTTCACTCAAGCCCATGAGATTCCCCGTCCGGCAAACGCTCTGCAATTCGTTGGTTATCGGAGTGTCTGTCATGAATGCGGACGCCCTCGATATCCGCACCTACAGTGCTGCACGACATGATCGCTTCACCGGATTTCCCGGAAGTCCGGTGGTGAATGGTGCGGCATGGTTCGATGGGAGCCAGTATTCCGGAGTGGGGTGGTCGGTGACTGAAACGCAGAAACAGTTCGCATTGGTCTCGCCTCAGCACATCGTGATGGCGAATCACTACGCGGTCATTCCGGGAGCCCAAATCCGCTTCGTCTCCACCAGTGGTGCTGTCGTTACGGCGACCGTGGATACCGTGACAAACGTCTTCAAGGCTGGGCTTTCCACAGATCTGACCCTCGCGAAATTCACCGCTCCCATTGCAGATGTGGTTCCGGTCCGATACCTGAACCTGCCCTTGGACGCCCAATTTCGAACGAGTGACCTTCAGGTCTTCGGACATCAAACCGGGGGAGGAAATCACCCCGTCGTGGGTAACGGCAGGCTGGAGGACATCTACACCGAAAGCTATTTCGGGACCCCGACCCGGATGTGCTATTTCCCGTATTTCATCGCGAGCGGCTCGCAGGACGATTGCCATGTTTTCGGAGGTGATTCCGGGAGTCCGACCTTCGCCTGGACACGGAATGGTCCTGCATTGGTTGGAACCCACAGCCTGCTTGGCTCGGATGATCCTCCGGCAACCATCTATTACACCCTCGATACTTTTGTTCCCCACTACATCGCCGAGCTCAATGCCCTGATGGCCCCGGGCTACGCCATGATCCCGGCCTTCGCGGATCCTACTCCGCTTGTTCTGACAGGAGCCACGACTCCAGATCCCTTCCGCCATGTGGCTGCGGGCACTGCGACCTTCACCCTTGAAAACGAGGGCTCCACCAACGCGCTCAACCTATCCGCCACGCTGACCTTTCCCTCCGGTGCCGCTCCAACGTCCGTCACCGCTTCCGGATGGGTGAACGATGTGGCTGGCCCGCTGGTGTGGACCTACCATCGCGCCAGCCTCTCAGCGGCTGCGACCACCGACTTCGTGGCGAGTTGGAGCAGCGTGCCTGTCATCAGCACCCTGCCTGTCAGCATCCGCCACATCAGCGATGGCAGCCCGCAGCAGACTTCCGAATACGATCTGCAGCCGACGGTTTCCTACGCGGCCTGGAGTGCCGGGCTCGCCCAACCGGGCACCGGAGATGATCCGGATGGCGACGGGAAAACGAACCTCGTCGAGTATGCCTTCGGCAGCAGCCCCACATCGGGTGCGAACACCCTCTCGGGCAGCGTCGTCGCGGGCACCGTCATCACCACCAGCAGCGGCATCGCGACGCTTATGTTCCCGGTGCGATCCGACTCCCAAATACGAGGTCTCTCGTATGTGCTGGAATTTTCCAACAACCTCGCAAGCTGGACCGAGCCGCAGCCGATCGGCACCACGGCGAGCTTTGCCAGCTATTCTCCGGCGATCACCGGCTTCAAGAACCGCACCGTCACCTTCCCGACGAACGAAGCCCGCAAGTTCGTGCGGGTGCGGGTGACGCTGAACGAAAGCGCCCCGGGCATGGCGGTGCCCTGATTCAGGGAATGATCTTCACGCGGTCGCCGGTCTGCGTCATCGTAAACAGCTTTGCCGCCGCTGCCTCCGGCACGCGGATGCAACCGTGGGAAGCGGGATAGCCGGGCACCACGCCTTGGTGCATGCCGAAGTCCGCGCAGCTCAGGCGTTGGAAATACGGCATGCTGGCGTGATAGAGGGTGGACGTCCAATCGCGGTGCTTGTTGGTGATCGCGAACTCTCCGGTGGGCGTGGCGAAGCCCGGCTTTCCGGTGGACACCTTCGTCGTATAGATTTCCTGGCCGAGTCCGTTATAAACCCGCGCCCGCTGTTCGGAGATGCTGATGACAATCGTCCGCTCCTCGATCCTCGGGTCACGCCCGAGCAGGGTGCGCATCATCCGCACGTCGCCCATGTTGGAAGCGAAGTTGATCGGCGTGAAGCGGGTGACGCGCGCGATCGCCTCCTGTTTCGCGCCTGCGCGGATCAGGATACGAGCGGTTTCCGGCTCGCCACAGGAAGCGGCCAGCATCAGCGGGGTGACGTTGCGGTCCGCCTTCAGCACCCAGCGCATCGTTTTGGATTTCACCTTGTCCAGAAACGCAGGCCGCACTGGAAGGATAAAGGGGGCGTTCGCGCTGGCCCCACATTCGAGAAAAAGCCTGACCATTCTCGGCTGACGCAACGCGATCGCGAGATGGATCGGAAGCTGCCCTTCGGCCGTTGGCAGATGCGGATCAGCTCCTTGATCGATGAGCGTCTCCACGAGCGAAACATTCCTAGAGCGGATCGCTGCCCCGAGTGGAGTATCCAGCCACGGAGCACGCGATGGATTCGGAGAAATGCCCGATGTCATCAGGATTTCCGCCATGCCGCGCTCTCCACTAAGGCACGCTAGATAAAGAGAATCTCCGGCAGCAGCTCCGGAATCAATCAGTGCGCGCACCATCGAGCCCTGCTTGAGAAGCGTCGCGCTCTCGACCGGCAGGCGGCCGTAATGATCCCGCTCGTCCGCTCGCACGCCCAGGCGCAGAAGACGGCGCATCATCGGAACATCACCCGAGGAAAGCGCTTTGGAAAACCAGCGGTTCCAGCCGCCTGAAAGCGGTGTTGCTCCCGCGTGGATCAAGTTTTCGGCGAGATCGAGGTCGTTCGAATTCAACGCCTGCGTCAACGGCGTGATGCCTTTCGCATCCGGAAGGTTGAAATCCGCCTTCGCCTTTGCCAACGCGGCCCGGCCCTCAGTCCACTTTGCCCGCAGCACCAGATGCACGGCCGTGTCGCCGTTCTTGTTCGGAATGTTGGGATCGCCTCCCACGCTGAGAAAGAGTTCCAGCAAGGCAAGGTCGCGGCGATGGATCGCATCTTCCAAGGGTCGCACTCCGCGAGAATCAAGTGCATTCGGATCCGCGCCTGCCTTGACGAGCCGGGGGATGAGATCCAGCCACTCGTGCTCCATGGCCCGTTGCAGGAGGCTCTCGCCTTTCGCATCGAGGCCGCTGCCATCCGCCCCTCGATCCAGCAGATTTGTCATCAACTCACGGCGGCCCGTCTGCATCGCCACATGGACCAGCGAATTTCCCGCCGCGTCCTTCATGTGAGGGTCGACCCCGTCGCGCATCACACGACTGACAAAGGCCAGCCGGCCCTCACGGATCGCCCACGGAAGAACCGCCTCACCGCCGGGCATTTTTCCGTCGGCCTTCGCGCCCTTGTCGAGCAGTCGTTCGACGATTGCGGTCTCACCCGCGGCCAGCGCGCTGCCGAGGATGCACACACCGGACGAGTCGACCGCATTCGGATCCGCGCCCTTTTCGAGGAGGAGAAACGCGGTGCCAATATCGTGGCGGTCGACTGCGATCCGCAACGGCGTGCGACCTCCCGCATCCCTTTGACCATTGTGAACGCCGGCCTGGAGCAGCAATTTCGCCATCGCGGAATCACCCTTCTCCACCGCTTCGAGCAGGGCCTTTCCGTTCGGATCGACCCCGAGCTTCGACAAGGCCCGCAGCGCCTTCTTTTCCGGTGAATCGCAGGATGCAAGCAGACAGGCCCCTGCAAGCAAGGGGAGGAAATGTCGGAGTTGGCAACCTGCCAGGATCACAGTGATTGGCAGATTACCCAAACTCCTCCGCAACGCAAGTAGGGCCTTGGAAACTCTTGCGTCACTCAGGCGACCAGCGCCTTGAGACGACGGCAAACTTCCTCGACGTTCGCCCGCGAGTTGAAAGCGGAAATGCGGAACCATCCCTCACCGGCTGAGCCGAATCCAGAGCCGGGGGTGATCACGACCTGCGCTTCGGAAAGCATCTTGTCGAACATGTCCCACGAGGTCAGTCCCACCGGGCAGCCGACCCAGACATAGGGCGCGTTTTCACCACCGAAGACCGGTAGGCCGGCGGCGGCGGCGGCTTCGCGGAGGAGCTTGGCATTGCCCATGTAGTGCTCGATCAGCGCGGCGACCTCCTTCTTTCCTTCCTCGGAAAACACCGCGGCAGCGGCCTTCTGGACCGGGTAGCTCGCGCCATTGAACTTCGTGCTGTGGCGGCGGCTCCAGAGCTGGTGCAGCGGAATGCGCTCGCCGGAATCGGTCTTGCCGGTGACGGTCTTCGGGATGACGACGTAGGCGCAGCGGACGCCGGTGAAGCCGCCGTTCTTCGAGAACGAGCGGAACTCGATCGCCACGTCGCGGGCGCCTTCGATTTCAAAAATGGAGCGCGGGATTTCCGGGTCCTGGATGAAGGCCTCGTAGGCGGCGTCGAAGAAGATGATCGTGTCGTTTTCCTTCGCATACTTCACCCAAGCCTCGA
>JANOBS010000151.1:0-19096 GCA_031411755.1 Luteolibacter sp.
TGGAGTCGAGAGTCGAACGTTGACCTACGTCTCCCGTAGCAATACCGGCACCGATCCCAATAAATACGACACAGATGGCGACGGAATAAATGATAAGCATGAAATCGATTTAGGCAGCGACCCCAATTCAGCACCCATTCCCGACGGCTTCGCGATAATTCCAGCTGGATCATTTCAGATGGGCGATCAATCGAATCCGGCGGTAGGCTTTTCATCAGAATTACCGAAGCACAATGTTTATGTTAGCAAATTTTACATAGGAAAATACGAGGTAACGAATGAATTGTGGGATACAGTGCGTGCTTGGGGACTGAGCAACGGCTACACGGACATCACGGCAGGAAATGCATACCTCAACCCAAAAGGCCCCAACTACCCCGTACATTCGATCAGTTGGTATGACATGGTAAAATGGTGTAATGCGCGGAGCCAAAAAGAGAATCTAGCGCCGTGCTATACGGCTTCTGGCGTGGTTTACAAAACAGGAAACATCACGCCAATATGCAACTTCAATGTGACCGGCTACCGTTTACCGAGTGAATCAGAGTGGGAAAAGGCAGCAAGAGGAGGCCTAAGCGGGCAGAATTTCCCATGGGGAAATACCATTACACACAATCAAGCTAATTATCGCAGCAGTAGCTCTTTCTCTTATGATGTGAGCATTACTCGTGGCTATCATCCTACCTACTCTTCAACAGGGGGAATCTACACTTCACCAGTTGGGAGCTTTGCGTCCAACGGATATGATTTATATGACATGACAGGCAATATGTTTGAGTGGTGTTGGGATTGGGAGGGCGTTTATTCAGCCGGCTCGCAGACCGATCCACAAGGCCCTACATCTGGTTCGGCACGAATTGGTCGCGGAGGAAGTTATTTCGACGATGCAAGTAACTGCCGTGTAGCTTACCGAGCTGGCGTCGACCCAAGCGGAAAGTACGTTGACATTGGATTCCGTGTAGTTCGCAGCTCAATCCCGTAGAAAAAATAAAATTCATGAGCATCGGCATGGCACTAAATCGTCTATCGGAGCTGTCAAAAAAATCATGCCTTTGGGGTTGTGAACGAACTGACGTATTGACCAGCACGCCATGAAACTGCTCAAATTCATCGTCTGTGTACTCTTGGCCTTTTCCTTGCCTGCTCGAGCCGTCACCACTCCCACTATACTCGCAGGTGGAGAAATAAATTTACCTACGGATACTCCGAGCGGGAGGCTTGATACAAAAAGTGAATTTAGATTTGTCGGAGCTCTAGCAATATCCAATGGCAGTGGAAACTACAAAGGTTCTGCGGTCGCGTTGTCTTCAGAATGGGTGCTGACTGCTGGCCACAACGTCGACCTCAACGATGACGGCTTGTCAGATATTTCTTGGAGTGGAGTCTTCCATTTGCCGGGCTTCGGCTCCTTTGGTGTGTCGCAAGTATTCGCAAATCCGGGATTCACCGGCTTTGCAAATCCTTCCATCAACGACGATCTGGCTCTGCTACATCTTTCTAGTCCCCTTCCTCCAGGGATGGGATTCCCAACACTGGGAAGTGGCGCGAGCATTGGTGATTTCATCACCTTGGTAGGCTACGGACGTTCCGGCTACGGAAGCTATGGCTACACCACCAATGCCAGCCTGACAGATCGCAGGTTTGGATCGAACGTCATTGATAGCTTCCAACTGGACGATGAAGGATCGGGACGGGCGGAGGTTTTCCGTTACGACTTCGACGACCCTTCCACAATCGGGATTACAGACGGCAGCCTTGGCAACGACGTCGAAACGATCATCGGCCCGGGCGACTCCGGCGGTGCAGCTCTCAAGCAAACGGCGAATGGCTGGGAACTCGTCGGAATCAACACCTTCACCGAAGGCTATGGTGGTCGCTTTGGAGACACGGGTGGAGGGGTGTTGGTCGCTCCCTATGCCGACTGGATCTACCAAACCACGGGAATTGTTCCAGAACTGTCGGTCTCGGTGATGTGGGCCATCTCCACAGTGCTGATGGTTTGTCGCCGAAAGCGGTTTCAAGAAATCGGAATTCAGCAGTCATAAAAACGGGCGGGAGTTTCCTCCCGCCCGATTGGAATTCTTTCAGCTGATCCCGTTCACACCTTCGCCTCGTCCGGCTCGGCTTGGGTATTGATCGGGGTGAAGACGAGGACTTCGCTGTCGTCCTTGCGGACGACCTGGACCATGTCGCCGGCCTTGATGTCACCACGGAGCAGGGCTTCTGCCAGCGGGTCTTCGAGGTAGCGTTCCACCGCACGGCGCATCGGACGCGCACCATAGGCTGGATCGTAGCCTTTCAGAATGAGAAGGTCGCGAGCTCCGTCGGTGAGGACGAGGTCCATGTCCTTTTCGCGGAGGCGCTTGACGAGCTTGCTGATCTCGAGGTCGACGATTTGCGAGAGGTCCTTTTTCTCCAGCATGTGGAAGACGACCTGATCATCGAGGCGGTTGAGAAACTCTGGTTTGAAGAAGCGCTTCGATTCCTCGATGATCTTCTCCTTCATGCCTTCGAAGTCGGACTCATCGGCATTCATCGCGCCAAAGCCGAGCGAGGTCTGGCGCTTGATGGTCGAGGCTCCGACATTCGACGTCATGATGATGATCGTGTTGCGGAAGTCGATCTTGCGACCCAGCGAGTCCGTGACCATGCCCTCTTCCAGAATCTGGAGGAGCAGGTTCATCACGTCCGGGTGGGCCTTCTCGATTTCGTCGAACAGCACGACCGAATACGGACGGCGTCGAACAGCTTCAGAAAGCTGGCCACCTTCCTCGTATCCCACATAGCCGGGAGGCGAACCGATAAGACGGCTGGAGGTGAATTTCTCCATGTACTCCGACATGTCGATCTGGATGAGCGCTTCCGGATCGCCGAACATGAACTCGGCGAGGTTGCGGGCGAGGTAGGTCTTGCCGACACCGGTGGGTCCGAGGAACAGGAACGAACCAATCGGACGGCGCGGATCCTTGAGGTCGGCACGCGAACGGCGGAGCGCTTTCGATATGGCGGTGACCGCTTCGTCCTGACCGATGACGCGGCCTTGAAGCTCGGACTCCATCTTGAGAAGCTTTTCGGCTTCCTTTTCCTCCATGCGGCGGAGCGGGACGCCGGTCCACTTCGAGACCACGGCCATGATGTCGTCGTCGGTGACGGTCACGATCGTCTCCTCGGACTTGGCGCGCCAGTTCTTGAGGGTGTCCTCGAGTTCCTTCTTGGCGTTCTTTTCCGAATCACGAAGCGCGGCGGCCTTTTCGAAATCCTGTTCGGCGATGGCCCCGACCTTGTCGCGGTTGATCTGCTCGATGTTGGCTTCGAGCTGCTTGATTTCCGGAGGGCGGGTCATCTGGCCAATGCGTGCACGGGCACCGGCTTCGTCGAGTACGTCGATCGCCTTGTCGGGAAGGAAACGTCCGGTCAGATAGCGTGAGGTCAGGCGCACCGAAGCCTCCACAGCCTGCGGCGTGAACCTGGCCTTGTGGTGGGTTTCGTATTTCTCCTGAAGCCCCTGCATGATCTTGATCGCGTCATCGACGGAAGGCTCATCGACCTTCACCTGCTGGAAACGACGCTCAAGCGCGGCGTCCTTCTCGATGTACTTGCGATACTCGTTCATTGTCGTCGCACCGACGACCTGAAGCTCCGAGCGGGAAAGCGCGGGCTTGATGATGTTCGAGGCATCCATCGCGCCTTCAGCCGAACCGGCTCCAACGATCGTGTGCAGCTCGTCGATGAAGAGGATCACGTTCTTCACCTTGCGGATCTCGTCCATGACCGCCTTGATGCGCTCCTCGAACTGGCCACGGTACTTCGTGCCGGCGACCATCAGCGCGAGGTCGAGCGTGATGACCTTCTTGTCGCGAAGAATTTCCGGAACGTTGCCGGTGGAAATTTCCTGGGCGAGTCCTTCGACGATGGCGGTCTTGCCAACGCCGGCTTCACCGACCAGCACCGGATTGTTCTTCGTCCGGCGGCAGAGGATCTGGATCACGCGTTCGATCTCGGATTCGCGACCGATCACTGGATCGAGCAGACCATCGCGGGCCATCTTGGTGAGGTCACGACCGAATGCGCGCAGCGCCGGAGTCTTGCTCTTGCCTTCCGACTCGATGCCTTCGGATTCCTTCGGGCCTTCGTCTTCGAACGGGCCTTCGTCGTCCTCTTCCATCTCATCATCGTCGTCATCCTCATGGTCCGGGGAAAAGTTCGGATCGATCTCGGCGAGGATCTCGTTGCGGGTGCGCTGGATGTCGACGTCGAGACGCTTCAGCACGCGGGCGGCGACACCTTCCCCTTCGCGGAGCAGGCCGAGCAGCAAGTGCTCGGTGCCGACGTAGGAATGGTTGAGCGACTTCGCTTCCTTGTTGGCAAGGGCGAGGACCTTCTTCACGCGGGGTGTGTAGGGAATGTTTCCCGGTGACTTCTGCGGTGCGCCGGATCCGACTTCCTTCTCGACCTCCATGCGCACGGTTTCGAGGTCGAGTCCCATCCGTTCGAGGACGTTGACCGCGACTCCCTGGCCGAGCTTGATGAGACCGAGCAGAAGGTGCTCGGTGCCAACGTAGGCATGGTTGAAACGATCGGCTTCCTTGCGGGCAAGGGCCAAGACTTGTTGGGCGCGTGGGGTGAAGTTGTTCATGCGTCGCCGGAGGGTTGTTGGGGAGTGTTGTCGGATTCCCCGTTTCTCGTTGTAGGACGAATATCAGGGGGATTGAGGGAATGCAACCGGGAGCGGATGATTTCCGCGCGAATTGCATCGCGTTCCTCGGGTGAAAGTTTGCGCCCGCTGTGGAGCTGGAGGTGCGCGGGCTGGATGTCCATCAACAGGACATCGCAGAGCCGCATGATTTCATCGGGAAAGAATCCGAGGTCCGAGCCGAGGCGGAGCAGCGAAACGTGGTTGAGCGCCTCCTTGGAATCGATGATGTAGGCGTGGCGCAGCACCCCGTAGGCGCGACCGATCTTGTCGGCCACCATGTCCGGATCGTCTTCGAGCAGTTTCTCGCGGGCATTCCGTTCGTGCTGGGCGACTTGGGAAATCACGCGCTCAAGCCGACGGATGATCGTGTCCTCGCTTTCACCGAGCGTCGACTGGTTGGAGATCTGGTAAAGGTTGCCGAGCGACTCGGTGCCTTCGCCGTAAAGACCGCGCACGGCGAGACCGATTTTATTGACCGCCTGGAGCACTTGGCCGATCTGATCGCTGAGGACCAGGCCGGGAAGATGCAGCATCGCGGAAGCGCGCAGTCCGGTGCCAAGATTCGTCGGGCAGGTGGTGAGGTAACCAAGCTTCGGATCAAATGCGAAGGGCAGTGTTTTTGCCAACTCGTCGTCGAGTGAAGAGAGTGCATCGTAGGCACTGCGCAGCTCCAGACCGGGACGGATCGCCTGCATCCGGAGGTGGTCCTCCTCGTTCAACATCAGACTGAACATCTGGCGTCGCTCGATCACCGCCGCCGAGCCATCGCCACGGGCAGCGTGCTCGCGTGAAATCAGGTGGCGTTCGACCAGCACCTGCTTCTGCACTGAATTGAGGTCGCCCAGCTCCTGGGAAAAGCCGTCCTTCATCGGAGCCAGATCCTCGACCGCCGGACGCATCACGGCGAGCGCGGCGGCGCGTTGCTCACGCGTGGCCCAACCGGGAAATGCCTCACCGCGAAGGTTGCGGGCCAGGCGGATGCGCGAAGTCAGAACGACGCGGTTGTCAGCATTCACGCCGGTCATCCAATCGGCGGGGTGCTTGATCAACGTGGAGAATCGCATCATGCGGTTGTGGGGAAATCGTGCGGGTTAAACTGAGAAGGCAGTCGGCATGCCATCAGCCGGGGATTCCGGCATGAATTTCAATCTGGCGGATCTCGTCGCGAAGTCCGGCGGCCTCTTCATAATTCTCGGAACCCACCGCCTGCTCCAAACGCGAGCGGAGTTCTTCCAGCCGCTGGTCGAGTACCTGCTGCTCCATCAGCCCTTTCGGCACCTTGCCGACATGGCTGCTGCCTTTATGCATGCCGCGCAGGATCGTGGTGAGCTCGTCGCTGAAGGTCTTGTAGCACTCGCTACAACCGAAACGCCGGACGCGACGCAGGTCTTCGAGAGTGAATCCACAGGACGGGCAATGCTTGCCACCGCTGGAAACCGGAGCCGTGGTCGACTGGGAAACGACCGCCTTCTGACCGGGCAATCCAGTCAGCAACACATCCGCCAGGGAGAACCCGGTGGGGTCTGTCACCCCGCGCTCCTTCGCGCACGACTCGCAGAGGCAGACTTTTTTCATCTGGCCATCCACAAGCTGGGTGAGGAAGACGGAGGCTTTTTTATCGCAGAAGTCGCAGACCATTCGTGAGGAAACCTAGAACCCCATCCGCACGTTGCGAAATGAAAACTTCGCGCCAGGCCGTGTTTTTCGCGGGTGAATATTCAGATCTCTGCGGGCCACCCTATCCCTGGGAATTCGTAACAAGCAGATCCGTCGCCATCGATCTTTGCCAAATCCCTGTAAATCAATGGCTTGATTTGAACCGCTGCAATGGACGCCTGCTGCCGAGAGCTCGACGAACTGAACCGATTGTAACGTGATCGCGTTGTGGCATCAAAGTTGGCGATGTTCACGTGCTTTACTAACGAACGCCAATTCATCGAGGAACTTTTCCGGAGTGATAGCGCAGGCCTTACAGAACGAGATCCACTCGATCACGTCGAGGCGACGTTGGCCGCGCAGGATGTCGCTGATGGTGGACTGGCTCAGCTTCATTTTCTTGGCGAGCGCTTCCTGGGACAATCCGGCGTCGGAGCGCACCCGTCCAAGCACCCGGACGAATTTTTCCTGATCCGCAGAGTAGATCGACTTTGCCACCCTGAAAGAATGGCAAACCCGGTGAAATATCTAAAAAGCTGGTAAAATACCGGGAAAGCAGGAATAGGAATTGCGGCACCGCCAATCCTGCATTGGGGTTTGTGGTGAACCAGTGAAACTCCGGTGAAGGCTTGGTTTTACCTTGTTCCTTTGTCGGGATCAGTTGTCATCCAGTTAGCTACCTCACAATATGATTCGCCAACTTCTCGCCGTTCCGTATTTCGGGCTTTTAGCGAGCCTTTCGTTTGCTCAAGAAACCGCCCATTTGGTCGATCCAATCCCGCCTGCGGTTCCCGCCAAACCGTTGCCGAAGCTTGCAGTTGCGCCCCAGGATATTCTCAGCACCAAGGTGAAGGATTTGGGTGACCGGAAGCTCATCATCCAAGAAATTGCCCCTGTGGAATTACCGCCACCGCCAGAACCACCCGCGCCTGTTGAAATGACGGCTGAACGGCGTGCCGCCTTTGAGGCGCGAAGGCTTCAGCTCAAGCAGCGCCGGAACCTGTCTCTTTCAGTCACCGTTTTTCGCTCGGAGCGCTATGAGGGAAAAGTTCGGACGCTGTTCTGTTGGAGGTCGCCAGACAATCAGCGACAGTTCAAAGCTTGGTCTAATGTCGATGCGATGTGGCTGACCGGGTGTGCGAATTTCCAAACGCCAACGGCCTTTTACTCGTTGTTCATGATGCCGAGCGTCATGGACATCGACCGTTGGGAAGCGTTTATGCTCCGCAGGGGCCTCCAGTATTCATTACCGGATTTTCCAGAACTGCCGCAGGCTGAAAACAGCTTTGTCGTTGCAGCCGGAAATCCAACTTCTGAAGAGCTTGCCCCCATCGAGGCGGTTCACAATCTTTTCAAAACCGAAGGCGAGAAAATGCGACTTTCGTATGAAAATCGCATTCGCGCCCAACGTGAACAGGCGGCATTTTTGAAAGCCAATCCACCCACGCCGGAGGATGTTGTCATACGCTACTGGCGGATTCAAAAACCGGTTGCCAACGCTGTTTCTGAAGAAGGAGGTGCACAATGAGCCGTTCCTGCATCCATTGGTGTGCGGGTATTACGGCCATGGTGATGTTGGCTCTCCCGGCGATGGGGACGATCGACAAAGACGCCGACGAAATGAGCGATATTTGGGAAGGCGAATATGGTTTTTCAACCACTGGCTCCGCCACTTCCGATGAAGATCCAGGTGCTGACCCTGACGGTGACGGCTGGACGAATTTGCAGGAGTCGATGGCCGGCACTGACCCAGGTTCCGCCGAAATGCCCGAGGGCGTGTTGAAAACTCAGATTGCCCAAAATCCATCTCTAACAGGCGTGTTCGCAGTCTCTTGGGAGACGACGCCCGGAAAATATTACACGCTGTGGGTTTCAACGGAGTTGGACATTTGGACGCCGGTCGGCACTGCCATGCTTGGTGACGGCACACCGATTGAAATTGCGGTGAGCAGTTCAGGAAGCAAACTTTTCTGGCGCACTACTGCCGCCGACCAGGATTCTGACGGCGATGGCATGAGTGATTTCGAGGAATGGCTGGTGGGCACTGACTCGCACAAAACTGATACTGACGGCGACGGTGTTTCCGACGCTGGGGAAGTTGAGCAAGGGAAAAGCCCGACTGATCCAAATGACACGCCAACGGCAGACTGGTTTACGTTGGTTGGCGACAAGCCGATGGATGTGGTGAAATCCGAAACTCGGCTGTTCACGGTTAAAAAAGGCGAGACCAAGGTATTCGTGCTTGGCACGCAAAGTGATGAATACCCTGTTTATACAGGCGGCCCCTCCATATTTAACGATACACTCGAATGGCAAATCACACCTGGATCAGAAACTGCGATTACAGGCAGCATCAATGTCAACGACCGTGATTTAGACTGGGCCTTAGACGGGGCAAATAATGTCACCTTGAATGGCCTTGAGCCAGTCCATGTCGAAACTGTGAAAGTGATTCAAGCTCCGGTCACGTCAGATTTGGTTGTCACAGTAACGCTTAAAGGAACGAATATCAGCGACGGCACTCTTCCCAGCCGTTTAGTAGTTGGCATCTTATCCGTGAAGATTGTTCCTGATGAAAATATGACTAGCGTAATAGGTGACATGGTTACCAGCAACAAAGGTGTTGGTGGCGAGAGGCATTTCGTCACTCCGCAGAAAACTGCAGCTCTAAACCAACAATACCTGAAACTGAGGGTGTTGGGATTAGAACCTGAGTGGATTACAGCCGGAGACCCAAATCAATTAGTGGAGTGGGCTACTGGCGTTGGAATGGTGGCGGATTCTGACGTATTGAAGTGGAAAGTCGATCGCGTTTCAGCCGGGCACATTACTGCTAAGATCCGTACCATTGAGAAATACTCAAGTGAGGAGGCCGCCAAGCTTAATGCTTGGGTTACTTGGGCGACGCCTCTCGCAGACACAAACCCATCTTCACTCGTCACTCCAGAAATGAGAAATCCGTCTGATACGTTTACTCCATCCGGAACGCCCATCCTGCTTCAAAGAGGCCAACTAAATATAAAGTTTCTCTGCGAGCCGCATGACATGTTTGATCTCACCGGCGACGTTCCTACGCTTTATACAACTAAAACGGTTGATCCTCCGGGAGGAAATCACCCATGGCTAGGGACACCGCTCAAAGATGGTGCCAGGATCAAATACGACGTATCGAGGAGACTCCGAGTCGCAACAATTAGCAGCGACACGGATGTTCTCAACGCTAGTTTAGCTGCCGGACCAAATGTTTTGGCTTACCCTTCAGATCCTTTAGAGGGCAACGATGATCCGGATGTGTCCGGAGAAAAACCGCCTTATACAAATGAGGGAATCGGCACTACCGCTATAATGAAAGACTCGGATCAGCCTCATCACCAAATTGCCCATTCGCTTGGTGCTGATAATGCCACTTTTGTTGAATTGGCTCAGTTCCAAGAATTTGCGCGTGTCGAAATTGGTGGGAAGTGGTACAACTGCTCCGATGACTTCCTTAGCGAAATAACATTCAAGGGAAAAAAAGTATCTGGAAAGTGGCAAGACAATGGCTCTCAGTTTGTCACAGGAAACAATTCAACATTCCCACCACAATGAACAACCGATTTAGGGTTTTCTCTAGCGCAATGTGCTTCCTTTGCCTGCTTCAGTCGTCTTGCGAAAGGCAAAAGGAAGCTGCCGCAATAAAGGGCGACGTCAAGGCGTCTCGCGGCAAGGTCGAGTTGCTTAAGGCACCCGATACTGGTAGTCCTGAACAGCAAAAGCTCGTGTTAGAGAAAGCCTTGTTCGCAATTCCAATTGATCAAGAAACCGCAAAACTTAGGGACGCTCTGTGGACATGTTTAAAAGTTCGATCCGACCGGAAATATCTTGAGACAGATCAAGCTTACGCCGCCTGGAAAATTCTTCGCGGTGCGGAGAGTTCACCCCCATTGATTCAAGCCCTTTTGGGCTACGTCGCTTTGACGAGTCTTAAGACCTCAGCGGTTTCGGTTGGCAGCAACGACTCTACCGACATTGCTGTGGCTGCTCAGGCAAACGCGCTCCTCTACTTGGCTGCAGGCGTGACGCCGGAAGAGGCTTCCATTCCTGACGTACGTAGTCATTGCCTTGCGCTAGTCTTGACTAGCGCTGGTGACAAAGAACCAAATTTTCCAGGTGAACCTGATCCCGCGACTAATCTATCCGATAAGTCCGCGCTAGATTTTTCAATTGATGAATATAACAAGGGTTTATCTCAGTTCGGAAGAGGCTACGATGAAGTATTTGATATTGAATTTGACGAATCCATAAAACTAGACCGGAAGAACCTGTGGGAAAGCTTGAGACCCGATATTCAGCCAGAAATCGCACTCACGAATGCTCAGTACCATGGCGCTGTTGAAATTCTTAAAAAATACGATACAGCAAGCCCCCTTCAGCAGGTCGCGTTCGGACGGCTCGTTCAGTATAGGTTAACTCAGGATGGATTTGGAATTCCTCTTTCCCAAGCACTAGCAAGACGAAACCCTCTCCATGAGGAAACCAAGCTAGCTGCGATTAAGCTGATTAGGAAGGGTCTTGGCAATGAAGCAAACGGACTGTCTGAAACTGATTTGCTAGAAAAAGCTGACAAGATTCTGGTCGCAGCGAAGCCTAAAAAACCCTGATCCCCGGTGTTTTCTGTTTCAATTGTTCTCCGGCTTCTCATAGATAGCGACTGTGACTGAGCAATTGGCTTACAGCCCACCAGAATTTGCCAGGCTGTTCGGCAAGGCGCGCATGCCATCACCGCCCGATCAGACAATCGGCGTTCCCGTGCTGTTCGCCTCCTCGCGGAAGGCCTCGATGAAGCGAAGCGTCTGCGGGCCGGGCTTGCCATCGCCGATGATGCGGCGATCCAGCGAAATCACCGGAATCACCTCGGCAGCGGTGCCGGTCAGGAAGCACTCGTCGGCCACGAAGATGTCATAGCGGGTCATCGACTGCTCCTTCACCGGCACGCCGAGACGATCGGCGAGCTGGAGGATGACCGATCGCGTGATGCCATCAAGCGCGCCGTCCGAGATCTGCGGGGTGATCAGCACGCCGTTTTTCAGGATGAAGAGATTGTCGCCGGTGCACTCGGCCACGTAGCCCTGCTCGTTGAGCATGATGGCTTCGAGGGCGTTCGACTGGATCGCCTCGACCTTCGCCATGATGTTGTTGAGGTAGTTCAACGATTTCACCTGCGGCATCATCGCGCCTGGAGCCGGACGACGCGTGGCGCACGTGATCACGGCAAGGCCGTTGGTGTAGTGCTCCTCGGGGTAGAGTTTGATGGTCGAGGCGATGATGAACATGCTCGCCTTCGGACAGAGGTAGGGATTCAAGCCCAGCTCGCCATCGCCACGGGTCACCACGAGACGGATGTAGCCGTCTTTGAGATCGTTCGCCGCCACGGTGTCGACCGTGAACTGGATCACCTCCTCCATCGTGTAGGGAATGGTCAGCAGGATCGCCTTGGCGGAATCGAACAGGCGGCGGATGTGCTCCTCCAAACGGAAGACGCGACCATTGTAGGCGCGGATTCCTTCAAAGACACCGTCACCATAAAGAACTCCGTGATCGAACACGGAGATTTTCGCCTGGGACTTGTCCACCAATTCGCCGTCGAGCCAGATTTTCATGCGGGGCCGGGAGAGTAATCACGAAACGCTCTCTGGCAAGCGGGGAACAGCGGATCGTTTTTCAAGCCTTCCAGCCGACGTAGGGCTCCCGCGCCAGCTTCGCGTTGAGATACCTCGGGTCATCGGACACCTCCGCGCCGATCCACTCCGGTAGCTCGACTTTTTCCTCCTCCGAACCCAGCTCCACCTCGGCGACGATCAGCCCGTCGTTATCTCCATGGAAGACATCCACCTCCCACAGATGCCCGGCGTGGCGGATCTTGTGGCGCGTCTTATCGACCACCGAACCCGTGCAGAATTCCAGCAACTGTCGCGCCTCGTCCACCGGGATCGCATATTCAAACTCCGCCCGGCTGATCCCCTTTCCCCGGCCCTTGATCGTCAGCCAGGCTCCGTCCTCGGCCACCCGCACGCGCACGGTGCGATCAGGATCGAAGTTCAGATAGCCCTGGGAAATCCGGACGCCGGAAACGGTGGCGAGCACCGAGGGATCGCGGACCAGGAACTTGCGCTCGATTTCGATACCCACGGCTTCAGGGGGCTTTCTCCTCGGGCGCTGGCTTTTCCTTGCCTTTGAAATCGGTGATCTCGTTCCAGTTCACCGAGCCGTGATCGAGCCGCTGAACCTCGCTGGCGTAGACCGCGTCCTCGTTCTTCGGGTCCATGCTGGAGGCGAGTTCGACGAAGATCCGCGCGAGCTTCACGTTCTCGTCGCCGGGTTGCTTTTCCAAAAGCTGCCCGCGACTGAGAAGCAGCCGCGCCAGAGCCTGCGGGCTGTACTCGCTGGGGGTCGCGTCAGGCAGGATGCCCTTGCCGAGCTGAAACGCGACGACCAGCGCCTTCTTGTTCCGTGGCGAGAGATGCAGTGCGAGGGCAAGGATGCGCCGCGCTTCCTCCAGCGACGCCGGATTGGCCTTCGCGGCGATCACGCGGCTCGTGGCAAAGGTCGCCAGATTCGTCGAGTAGTCCTGCCGCTCGCTGTCGAGCATCCCGAGATCATTCGTGAACATCCCAGTGCCGACTTTCGGGGGATTCCAAGCGAAGGTCTTCGCAGGCTCCTCCGCTGCGGCGACCATGGCCATCATCACGAGGCCGACGCTTGCTTGCCACACGGGTTTCATTGACGCCAAGGTCGAAAGGTCCTCCCCTTTTTGCAAGTGGCAAATCCCGACAATCCCCAGCCAAAAGCCGCGCTGCGAACTGCGATGCGGGCGAAGCTGCGTGAAAACACCGGTGATTCCGCTGCCCTGCGCGACGCGATCGCCCGCTGGCTTTCCATGCACCCGGAATGCCGGACCGTGGCGATCTTCGCCGCACTTCCCGGCGAGCCGGATCTTTTACCGCTGGTGAAACTGCATCCGGAACGGCGTTGGCTGCTGCCTCGAGTGCTGGATGATGCACTCAGCTTTCACGAGGTGGCGGACCCGGAAAACGAACTCATCCCCGGAGCTTTCGGCATCCGCGAACCTCGATCCGACTCAGCGCTCGTCCCCATCTTGGAGATTGACGTATTCCTCTGTCCCGGCCTGGCCTTTGATCTGTTAGGAAACCGTCTCGGACGCGGACGCGGCTTCTATGATCGGATGCTGGAAATGGCCCGCAGCGATGCTCTCAAGCTCGGCGTCTGCTTTCCATATCAGGTCGTCGACGACGCCTTTCCCGAGTCGCACGACATCCGCATGGACGGGCTGATCACACCCAGTCCGGCACCTTGAGCGTGAACTCCGGAATGCGCGCGAAGACCCACTCGCCGCTTGCCGTTTCTCCGAAAAAGGCTCCCTCCACGTGCGCGCCTTCGCGAGTCACGTGGTAGCTGTTATAGGAAAAATCCTTTCCGGGCTCGATCAGCGGCGTCTGGCCGATCACGCCCTCTCCTTCCACCACGGTGACCTCGCCATCGTTCTCGCGAACCACCCATTTCCGGCCACGGATCGTCACGGCTTCGTTCGAACTGTTTTTGATCGAGATGAAATACACGAATGGATGCGGCTTTTCATCCGGCGCATCGAGGCTCGGCATGTAGATCACGTCGTCCACCTTGACCTTGAGGCCTTCGAGTTCGCGAATGGTTGCCGCCATGAGAGTCGGAGTCTTCGTGATCCCTTTGATTCTGCCAAGCTGGAAAGAGCGGGAAACTGCGCAGCTTCATTTTGGATTTCCAACCACGAATGGACACGAATGAACACGAATAGGATCAAAGGTGACCTGCGCTCCGGTGGCTATGCGCCATTTCGAGACATTCGCGTCCATTGGCGTCCCTTCGCGGTTCGCCTTCTCAATACGAAGCCGAGTTGGAAGGGAAACCCACTTGCACGAACGCACATTTCCCGGAAGCCTTTGGACATGAGTTCCCCGCCACCCGTCGCCCTGACCATCGCCGGTTCGGATTGCTCCGCCGGGGCGGGCCTCCAGGCGGACTTGAAGACCTTCCAGCACTTCCACGTTCACGGCCTCACTGCCGTGACCTGCGTGGTTTCGGAAACGGCGAATGTCGTCCAGGCCATCCACGCCGTGCCTCCGGAAATCGTGGCCGATCAGGTCGCGCTGCTCCTCGATTCCTTTCCAGTCGCCGCCATCAAGACCGGCATGCTGTTCTCCACCCCGCACATCGAGGCCATCCTCGCGGTGCTGGAAAAACATCCAGGCATCCCCCTTGTCGTCGATCCGGTGATGATCGCCTCCACCGGGGACTCCCTCCTCGAACCCGAGGCCGTCGCCGCGATCCGCGACCGACTCCTCCCGCTCGCCACCCTGGTCACGCCAAACCTCCCCGAGGCCGAAGTCCTTTCCGGCGAAACCGTCCGCTCGATCGACGATCTCGAACGCGTCGCCCGGCTCCTGCGCGACCGCTTCGGCTGCGCCTTCCTCGTCAAGGGCGGTCACCTCGACGGCCCGGACTGCATCGACATCCTCGCGGAAAAATCCGGCCTCCATCGTTTCACCGACGCCCGCATCCCCCTCCCCGGCTCCCACGGCACCGGCTGCAACCTTTCCGCCGCAATCGCCGCGAACCTCGCCCTCGGCCTGCCACTCATCGAGGCCATCGCCGCCGCCAAGCGCTATCTCACCGCCACCCTTGCCCGGTCTTATTCATTCACCCACCACAGCCACCAGATCCACGCCCTCAACCAAGGCACCACCCTCTGAACTTTCAGGTTTAGAATTTAGAATTTAGAATTTAGGATTTTGTTCTCATGCGCACCGCAGTCTACGCCGGCTCCTTCGATCCTCCGACCAACGGCCATCTCTGGATGATCGAGCGCGGACTGGAAATGTTCGACAAGTTGATCGTCGCGATCGGCAACAACCCGTCGAAGCATTACTCCTTTTCCGTCGAGAAACGCATCGCCCTGCTGCGCGCCTCGGTGCCCTCCTGCGAACGGCTGACCATCGCCCATTTCGACAACCGCTACCTCGTCGACTACGCGATGACGATGGGCGCCGAGTCCATCCTCCGCGGCATCCGTTCGCCCGACGACTACGAATACGAACGCGTGATGCGCCACATCAATGCCGACATGGCCCCGACGATCACCACTGTCTTCATGATGCCGCCACGCGAAATGGCGGAGGTTTCCTCCAGCATGGTGAAAAGCCTCATCGGCCCGGAAGGCTGGGAGGACATCGTCCGCCGCTACGTGCCAAGTCCTGTGTTCGAAGCCCTTTCCAACGACACCAAGTAACATGCCCCGCATTCTCCGCATCCTCCTTTGGATCGGCGTCTCCCTGTTGGGAGTCACAGCCGTTTCCGTCGCCGCCTTCGAACGCGGCGAACCGGTCAACGCTCTCTGGCTCGTCGTCGCTGGCGTGTGCAGCTTCGCCGTCGCCTACCGTTTCTATTCCGCCTGGCTCTGCGCGAAAGTGCTGACCATCGACGACCGACGCGCCCCGGCCGCCGTGACGTGCAGTGATGGGAAAGACTTCGTGCCCACTCCGAAATGGGTCGTCTTCGGCCACCACTTCGCCGCCATTGCCGGACCCGGCCCGCTGGTCGGTCCGGTCCTCGCCGCCCAGTTCGGCTACCTCCCCGGCATGCTCTGGATCCTCGTCGGGGCCACCCTCGGCGGCGGCGTTCACGATGCCGTCATCCTCTTCGCCTCCATGCGCCGGAATGGCAAATCCCTCGGCCAGATGCTGAAGGAAGAAATGAATCCCGTCATCGGCCTTATTTCGATGATCAGCCTGCTGGCCATCATGACGATCCTGCTCGCCGTGCTCGGCCTCGTCGTCGTGAAGGCCCTCGCTGAAAGCCCCTGGGGCCTCTTCACCATCGCTGCCACCATTCCCCTCGCCTTCGTGATGGGCCTCATGATCAAGAGTGGCAAGGTCAGTGTCACCGCCGCCTCGATCTTCGGCGTCGTCGGTTTGTTGGCCGCTGTGGTCGGTGGAAAATATCTGCCGCCTACTTTGACGAAAGCCCTGACCCTCGAGCCCACCCAACTCGCCTGGGCCATCATGATCTATGGCTTCGCCGCCAGCGTCCTGCCGGTCTGGATGCTCCTCGCCCCGCGCGATTACCTCAGCACCTTCATGAAGCTCGGCACCGTGGCCATCCTCGGGCTGTTCATCGTCTTCCTCCACCCGCCGCTGCATATGCCGGCGCTCACCCCCTTCATCCACGGCGGCGGCTTCGTCGTCCCAGGCCCGGTGTTTCCCTTCGTCTGCATCACCATCGCCTGCGGGGCCATCAGCGGCTTCCACGCCCTCATTGCCTCCGGCACCACTCCGAAACTCCTCGCTAGGGAAAAGGACATCCGCCTCGTCGGTTACGGCTCGATGGTGGTGGAAATGCTCGTTTCCCTGATGGCGATCATCGCCGCCTGCGCCCTCCAGCCTGGCGAGTACTTCGCGATCAATTCCCCCGTCGATCCCAACAACGGCCCAGCCGTCGCCGCACAGATCCAGAAGATCAACGCCCTCGGACCCGAATATGCCGTCACTGTCCCGCAGATGGAGCAGATGGCGAAGGACCTCGGCGAGCCCCACATCATCGGCAAGACCGGCGGAGCTCCGACCTTCGCCGTCGGCATGGCCCACATGTTCGCCCAGGTCATCCCCGGGAAAACCGCGCTCTCGCTCTGGTACCACTTCGCCATCATGTTCGAGGCGCTGTTCATCCTCACCACCCTCGATGCCGGGACACGCGTCGGCCGATTCATCCTCCAGGATCTGTTAGGAAACATCTCCCCGAAACTCGGCAACACCAACTCGTGGCTCGGCAACATCCTCGCCACCGGCCTGCTCGTCGCCGCCTGGGGCTTCTTTCTCTATCAGGGAGCCATCGACCCCGCCGGCATCGCCAAAAGTTTGTGGCCCATTTTCGGCATCTCGAACCAACTCCTCGCGGTCATCGCCTTCTGCCTCGGCACCGTCATCCTCATCAAGATGGGCAAGGCTCGCTACTGCTGGGTCACCGCCGTGCCGATGCTCTTCCTCACCCTCGTGACCTTCTCCGCCGGTTACCTGAAACTCTTCTCCGCAGGCTCAGCAGGCTTCTTCCCGGAAATCACCAAGCAGCAGGCCCTCATCGCCACCGGCATTGGCGGCCCTGCCCTGAAAGCCGCCGAAACCGCCCTCTTCAACGCCCGCGTCGACATTGCCGTCACCCTCACCTTCCTCACCTTCGTCAGCATCATCGTCCTGGGCACCGCCCGCGAATGTTGGCTCCTGCTGAGCAAGCGAAAGGCCATCGTGCTGAGGGAAAGCGCTTACGTGGTACTGGAGTGACGACACTCTTGTCGTAATTTCATCGTGCACGCTGACTTGGGGACAAAAGTGTCCCCACTCCATCACACGCCGAGCGCCCGCTCGCTCTGCCAAAGCGTGAACGTCCCCGCCCGCAGCCCGGAAGGATTTCTCCGGATGTAGCGCACCGCATTCGCGAAATGCTCACCATCCCGGATCATCGTATCCCGGTATCCCTTCTGCCAGATGCTGCCGCGACCGATCTTTCTAGACGAGACGCCCTTCCAGCTCTTCATCAGTTTCTCAAGTGGATGATGCGCCGTGAACAAAAGATGCAAGTGGTTCGGCATGATCACCCAGGCCTGATGTTCCACCCGCGTGCCTTGATCGTGCATGAGCGTCTCCTCCAGGATTGCCCTCACCTCCGCCCCGGCGAACAAACAGGAGCCCGATCCCTCATCCAACCAGTTCTCCAGCTTCCAGACGAAGCGCTTTTCGTGTTCCCTGGCTTCCGTCTGCGACCATGGCTTTGGATGGACGGCCATCCACGTTTGGTGCTCCTCTTTCCACTGTCGCAACTTCGTGACCGGCATCGCATCCGCCAGCCTGAAAGTTACGAACTGCATGGCTCCCGGCTGCTGCCAGTGGGGAAGCTTGTCACCGTGTTTCCGGATCTCCATCGAAGGATCAAGGAACTCACTCATGCCGAACGACAGCCTCTCCCAATCCACCCGGTCAAGACCGGAGTTACGACACTCCTGTCGTATCTTCGGCGGTGAACGCCGATACTTGGGGACAGCAGTGTCCCCACTCCATTCGACTTGCCCGCGAAGCTGTCCCAGGACGCCATCAGTCCCAGAGCGAATCTTCGGCTCCACAGTGTCCTCATTGACCAGCACGGTCTTCAGGGGGCGCTCCCAAAGCCCCCTACTTGATGGATTGATAGATTGACGCCTGCTTTTCGGTTTTACCAGCGTGCGCCGGTCAATAGACTGGGGAGGCACAACGCCTGACCCTGAACGCCACGCCACTGCATCCGACCATGAAACTCATTCCATCCTCCGCCGCCCTTTCCCTGTTGTTCGCGCTTTGCTCGAATCTCCAGGCCGCTCCTCCACTGCCTGAGGAACTGCGCCAGAACGGCTGGTTCATCGGTGCCCAGGCTTACACCTTCAAGGAATTCAGCGCCTTCGAGGCGATCGCCAAGACCAAGGAGGCCGGGGGCAACATGATCGAATTCTATCCGGGCCAGGTCATGAAGCCCGGCGCTCCGGACAAGATCGGCCACACGATGTCGGAGACCGCCATCACCGAGCTCAAGGCCGAGTGCGCGCGACTCGGCGTCCGCCCGGTGAACTACGGCGTCGTCGCCGCGAAAAACGCCGAAGACATCAAGGCCATCATGACCTTCGCGAAAAAA
>JANOBS010000152.1:0-18736 GCA_031411755.1 Luteolibacter sp.
TCAGCCGGTCATAGTCGCGCCCGTCGCGCTTGCAGATTCGTGGGACTTCAATGGAAAAGCTCCCATCTCCTGCAACGGTCACGGGGATCAACGACTCGTAACGCTTCTCGCTGCCGACAATGAACTCCATCGGCACGTCGGCAAGAACGAGATCTTCGGTGAATCCAACTGCCTTGCCGGTGATCCTGATCTTTTCACTGCCGACCTCGACACGCTCGATGGAGCTCGGCGTGGAGCGCTTCAAGTAAGCCTCCAGCATCGGCGCCTGCGCGACGGAGCCGGGGCCAGCCTTCGCATCGAACTCCCCGGGCCGCTCCGGACGGAGACGCGCATTGCGGATCTGGAGGACGGTGTCCGGCTTGAGGGGCAGATCGAGCCGCAGCACGGTCCACCCCGATGGCAGCGGCTTTCCCGGCTGAACGAGCGCGGCAACATAGGGGCTCCAGGTTTCGCTGTTTCCCAGAGCCGGCAGGTAGCGAGCGGTCTTCGAGTCGAAAGGGGGTCCCGGCAGCACCGCGAACGAGTTCATCCCACCTGCGCAGAAGTACTCCATCTCCAGTACCAAATTCCCGGCAGGGACTGCGGCGCTGGGCGTGGCCCGGACCGACATGGGCCCGTGGATCTCGGTCACCCCGGCTGGCGACTGGATGAAGGCAGGTGACGGGCCGTCGTTTCGTTCGAAGCGCAAAGGCACTTCGGCCGCTGTCAACAGCGAGACAAGAGAGAAGAACAGGAAGGTAAGACGGATCATCGGCCAAATGTGAAAGCAGAGGTGTATTCGAACGCGGGTTCACTTTCCACCTTTGGCACCTTCCGGTGTCGCCCGCTGTTTCAGATAGGCCTCATACCGGGCGAATTCGGAGATCTTTTCGCGAACGTTCGCCGGAGGGATCACCGGATCGGCCGGCACCGGTTCGAACACGAATCGTCCCGTGGCCTCGCCGCCTTTGAAGGCCACCGGCAGGCCGGTCTTCACGCTGAACCACGCCTCGCGAAGCTGGAGCTTCGAGGCATCCATGACGTCGTCGATCTTGTCCGGATCCGGCTTCGTGGTGACCGGAGCCTCCCGGAAATAGGCGCAGGACTCCCCATATGCGTCCTCGATCTTCACGAAGAGCTTTGGAGTCACCCAGTGCACACCGGGAAAGCGCTTGCGGAAGAGCTGCTCGACCGTCGGGTAGCTGTCGAGATCCGTGACCAGCACATCCTTCGAGCGCGGAGTGAGGCGGAATTCGTGGTTTCCAAAGTAGTAGCCCTCGTCCTTCACTCCGCCCTCGAATCGCGTGATGGCGGAGGAAACCGGATTCTTGATCAAGTAGCGGATCTGCTCGGGCCGGGCGAGGTCGGCCGGATCCAGCGCCTTTTTCGCGAGATCCTCCTTCTTGTCCTCCAGCAGGCTCTCACGGCTCTTCGTATAAGTGTAGTTCACGGTCCATGCCAGCTCCTGCCCGTCTGGAGGCGAGAGCTGGATGCGCGGACCGGCAGGCGTCTGGCACACGGCTGTTGGAACGCTGGCGGCGGCGATGAGAACGACGGTGACGAGTGCGCGCATGACCTTATTCGAATGCGGTTTCACGACGAAGATCGACCACCTGGCCAGTGAATCGGTCGATCGCAAGATGATACCAGACGCGACGCTCACCCTGGCTCACGAAGTTTTCAAGTCCGCCGGCGGTGGGGGCCAGCTTGCCGCTCTGCGCGATGACGTCGACGAGCAGGTTCCAGGTGTGCACGTTCGCTACATCAGCCAAGGCGCGCGCGATGAAGTGGCGGTCCTTGTGGTTGAGTGAACTGGTGATGGGAATGGTGCGGGTGATCTTTCCGGCGAGCGGGGCGATGTCAGCGGGATTGAGCAACGGATTGGCGGTCAACTCGGCGCGGATGGCCTGCGCGTAGGTCTTCGCTTGGGCGGCTGTTAGAGTGACACCCTCGCGGATCGCGGCCTTGCTGAGTAGGGTTTCCAACACGGCAGCGGGCGCGCTGTTGGGATTCACCACTCCGCCACGGACCGGGCTTTCCGTCATGCTGAAAAGGTCGAGCAGCGCGCCGTCACCGGGAGTCGTAGCGTCATCCGGATCACCGAAGAAGTTGAGGGAGGTCCAGGGTTCGTCACGAAACGCGAACCCCATGTCGGCCACGCACTGGAAGGGACGGTTGAGGATTTCCGGTCGATTCGATTCCGCAGTGAATGGCGTGCCAGCGTCGGCCGGTCGGCGCTTGTTGTCGCGATGGACGATGCGGGAGGTGCTGCCACTGCTGGCGTTCGCCTGGTATTCCTGGGGCCGGCGCCCACCCGGATTTGTCCAGTTCGAGGGCGGGAAGAACTTGTTGTCGTAGGTGCGATTGCCGGTGGTGTTGTTGATCGCCTGGTCGCCGCCGGTCGTGGTGGAAAGTCCATAGCGGCTCGTGCGTGGATCGATCAGCATCGCATGAAGGTTCACATAGTCGCCATTCGCGGCGAAGAGCCGGTTGGTGTTGTCGACCAGCGAGCCGATGACGAAACCATGGGTCAGCGTCCAGTCGGGGATGAGTTGATAGGTGACCCAGGTGCCGTTGATGTTCTTCTGAAGCGCGATGTTCAACGAGGGGTCATAGCGTGAGAACATCCCGTTGGTGTTGTAGCGCTGTCCGTGGGTGCCAGCGCTGGTGTAGGGCGCATCGACCTCGCCCACGTTGTAGCCGATGACGGGTGCCGGGCCATTGATTGTGTCGTTCGGTTTCGACGAGATGGCTCCGGCGGTTCCGGGCTTCAGGTAAAGTGGCTGGGCGAAGCTGTTCGCACCACTGGCGACGCTGAACTGGATGTAATCGGCCTCAAAGGTCGAGGTGCGCACCGGTGAGGTGCGGCGGTAGGGCGTGTAGCCAGGATCGGTGTAGCCCGCCGCCGTGCTGGTATTCCACTCCATGAAGCTCTTCCCGGAAAACGCGAGGCGGTAGCTGCCCGTCGCCAACTTGCCCTGAGCTGCGTTCTTGTGAGGGTTCCAGAGCTGGAACGTGAGGAACGTGGTGGCGATCGAGTCGTTCGGCGGAGCGGCCTGATCGCGGCGGCGGAATCGTGATTCGCCGATGAAATGCAGGTAGGGCAGGTTTTCCACTCCGATCGCATCGTCGACGCGGACGCCTGTTAGAGGATTCGCCTGGCCAAACTGGATCACCGTCGGATCGTCATCCGTATCCCACTGGTCGATCACCGAAGCTCCGATCCGATAGATCTGATAGCTGTCCTTGTTGTCGCGACCGATGTCCTGGAAAAAGCCGTTGCTCGCCATGCTGTTCGCGACCGATCCCTCCTGCAACCCGGCCTTGAGCAGTTCGAAAAAGTCGGGTTCGCGGTTTTCCGTCGCGACTTCCTGCAGCTTGCGGACCGAGCCGTCGAGCGCGTTCGCATGCTTCCAGGCGAGCACCTTCCCGCTGGTCTCAATCGCAGGCACAAGTCCGAAATAGTTCAGGATGTCGGTCCGGTTTCCCTCGGTGAAGGCCTTGAGTTTCGAGAGCGGAAAGCGGTTGTGGATCAGTGGTTCGCCGATGACCGCCTTGCTGCCATCCCGTCTGGTGAAGGAGGAAAGCACACGCACACCGGCGAAGCGCCGGTTGACCGAATTCGTGTCGTTCTTCTTCGCCTTGTAATCGAAGACCCCACCGGCATCGAAGGTCGGAGACCACGATGGCTGGCTCAGTTCGCGCGAATCCGTAGAGAGGTAAGCAAGCAGCGCCTCGCTCACCACGGTCGGATTCCTTTTCTGATAGGCGATGAGGTCGTGGCGGTTGAGAAAGAGGTTGTCGGACTTTCCGTTGAAGATCGGCGCGCGCAGCCATCCTTCAGGCTCACCCCAGGGACGGATCAGGTCGTCGAGCGGGTTCGACCAGCCTCCGGAATGTCGCCATTCCGCGAGCTTTGGAAGTCCGCTCGAATCGGCGGAAAGCACAGTGAGATCCGCCCAGACGAGTGAACCTTTCCGCGCTACTCCGAGAGCCGGGGCAGCAGCTCCATGGCCGGCGACGTTTGCGTCGAGGAGGCCGGAAACATCATAGACCTGATAGGCATAGCGCCCGACGATGAAGTCATTGCTCGTGGAGCCATCCGGGTTGAGGTATTTGCTGTTGGGTCCGCTGAAGGTCGTGGGATTGGTGCCGCCGCGGGTGACGTAGATCCAGTCGGGAACCTGCGAGTTCCCGAGCTCGCCGCCGTTCTCGAAGAACCTCGGCGCGGACCAGCGGGTCCCGGCCACCCTGCGTCCATCCGCTGCCGGAGTGGTGGTGGAAATACTGGACGCGCGGGTCAAGGCGGAGGCCCCGAGCGAATGGAATTTCACACCGCCCGCGCTCTGCTTGACCAGCAGGTTAAGGCGGGTGTCGGTGGCGATGGAGGACTTGACCGCGCGTGACGGGATCATGGCCTTTGGATCCTCCACCTCGTAGGATGTCTCGTTGTCCGGAGTCGTGGTGACTTTGATGGATCCGGCGATCATTTCCTCCCGCAGATCCGCCACGAGGGTCTCCTCGGCGAGGTCGGCCAGGTTGTCAGCCTGGCGCATCGCGACCTCGGTGCTGGAGGCGTTGCGATGCGTCGAGCTGGTGAGAAGGAATGCGAGGATGAGAACCATCAGCATCGCCATCAGGGAAACGACGATGACGATGGCAAGCCCGCGCTTTCCCGATGCGTGGCGGCGATGGGAGATGGATCGGGTCCTCATGGCAGGAGAAAGGTGCGCTGGTAGCAGCGGATCGATTGCAGGACCTCGCGCGGGATGCGGGGAATTCCCTTGCGGGCAAGCTGGTCACGCTTGTCGTTCCAGCGCTCGAGGGTAGCGCCACCGTCGGCGGCATCCGGGAATTCACCCGACAGAGCGGTGCGTTGGGTGGCATCGAGTGATCGCAGGCGCTGGAGATCGAGGGTGATCAGCGTGACGACGATTCCCTTGAGATTTTCGGTGGTCTTGGGCGCCGTGCTTTGAACGATGATCGCGTTCTCGGCTTTGATCAGATACTCGACTTCGAAGCGAAGGATCCCACCGCTCAAGGACTGGAAATTGCCGGGGACGATGACGGGAAACGTGACCGAGGGATCCAGATTGAGAGCGTCTTCCGAGCTGTCACTGAACTGACTTCCCCGCGAACCGCGAAGCAAGTTCTGGCCGTCGTGCTGGTAGTTGACGAGGGAAACCATGCGCTCGCCGATCCCGCCGGCGGTGTAGCCACGACGACCTGTTAGAAATGCGATCCGGTCGTCACCCGATCTCGTTTCGAACTCGATGCGTGCGTCCGGTCGAATGAGGATTTCGGAAAGATCGAGATCGAGCTGGCCGAAGATGTGCCTGGCCTCGGCATCCGCGTTCGAGCGGCTTTCCGACAGCTGGATCGAGTTCCGCGCGGATTGCGCCACCTGCGTTGCGAGCAGGAGCACGATGCTCAGCAGGCTGATGGTGACGAGCAGTTCGATCAGGGTGAAACCCTTCACGCACCTGGGATGGGCTGAGGGTTTCATGGGGCGAAGGCGGCGACGAGGTCGATCGAACCACGCTCGCGTCCGGCGGGCGCATTGGCGGGCCAGGAGGCGCGGAGTTGCAGGAAGCTTGGCTCGCTGCCGCTCGTGGGACGACGAAGCGTACCGACGATTCGGAATCGGGCATTTTCTCCGCTGCTGGAAAGCCGGCCGTTTTCCAGCGATCGCAAGTCGATCTGCGCCACTCCGCCTGCGGCAGGAAGGGCTAGCTTGTGGATGGGGCTGGTGGTCAGCTTTTCCTTCAGGGCGAGTTTCGCGTCATCGCGCAGGCTCTCCATGGCAGCCAGTGCCTCATTTTCATTGGCGGCGGTCTGGACCTGCTGCATGCCGAAGGGCAGCACGCCCATCAGCACGGTGATCACAAAGGCGAACAGCCCGAGGGCGACGAGCATCTCGACGAGGGTGAAGCCTCCAACAGATGATTTGCGCGAGGTCATGTGGGTGGGTTCAGCGGTTGAAGGAGAGCGCCTGGCCCGTCAGTCCGGCGATCTGGACCGAGGCGACATCCTGCTTGAGCTTCGCGGAAACGGCTCCGCCGCGGGTCGGTTGCAGCCCGATCTCGGTCCATTGCGAGAGTCTGCCCTCAGCGACGGGCGGGATCATCTTGATCCGGCTTTGCGAGGAATCCGCCGCCATGCTCCAAGCCTCGCCACCCGGCGAAAAGCGAACCCACACGGCCGCCTCGGGGCGATCCGCATCCGGCACCGAGGGACGAGAAAATTGCGGGGCCAAGTTTCCGGTCAGGCTGATGTTGGGAAAGCGTGGAGCTGTCCAGCAGCCCTTGATGTTGGAGGCGCTGGGAGTCTTCGTTCCATCCAGGGACTCATAGACGCCGATGAAGAAATCATTCGGCTCTTCCGCGACTTTCCCCATCCTGACCCAAACGTAAGTGTTGCGCGCCATGGCATGATTGCGGGCGCGTTCAAGCTGGCCGACGATCGCCTTGGCGACCGTTGCCGGCCTTTGAGTCGAGGTGATGCTGTCAAACACCGGACCCGCCGCCGTAAGCAAAATCGAGATGATCGCCATCACCACCAACAGCTCCAGCAGCGAAAAGCCCGCAGAAACGAAACGTTTCGTATGGGAGCGCGAAAGCGACCGGAGAGATGGTTGGGTTTGGGCCATGACTGGGTTTCAGTGCCATGTGGAGTCACCACCAAATGGTTGGGGAAAGGTGATCACCGAGCATTTACAATGACCGAAGATTTCAGCCCCGTCATCTCCCGAGAATGCGGGGTGAACGTCGTGCTCAGGGTTTCACCGAAAACTCATATCTGCCCGATCCAAGCGCGAAGGTTCCGGCGGCTGCGGCCTCGAAGGGCTTTCCACTTTCCGTCACGGTTCCTTTCACCGGGAGCGTCACCTCGGCGGTGGTGTTGGGCGGGATGACGATCGTGGCCGTGAAGGTTCCGCCATCGAGCTTCCAGTCGCAGGCGAGCGTACCGTGACGGGTCTCGGTGGAACCGGAGGCCTGGGTAATGGTGCCAGTGGGACGTGGCGCGACGCGGACCTTGTCAAAGCCGGGGGACGCGTGGCCGATGCCGACCAGCGAACCCATCATCCACTCGCCGACCGCGCCAAAGGCGTAGTGCGAGAACGAGTTCATGCTTGGTTCGTGCACGCCCTCGCCTTTGACATACGAATCCCAGCGTTCCCAGATTGTGGTCGCGCCGTTGTCGACCTCGTAGCCCCAGCTCGGATACTCGTGCTGCTGCATGAGGATGCCGGCGAGATCGTGATGGCCGCTTTCCGAAAGCGCTGGAAGCAAGGGACGAGTGCCAAGGAAGCCTGTGGTCATCTTGTTGCCGTTTGTCTTGATGAGCTCCGCAAGGCGGGCCGCACTGGCGTCGCGCTGGGCGGCGGGGATGAGATCAAAGTAAAGGGCGATGGCGTAGGCGGACTGGTTGTCCACCGAGAGTTTCCCATCCGGTTTCAGATAGGTCTTCTGGATCGCGGTGCGGACCTTCGCGGCCAGCGCCTTGTACTTCGCGGCGTCCTTCGGCTGGCCGATCGCGGTGGCCATTTCCGCCATGAGGGTGGCATCGTAGGCGTGGTAGGCGAGGTCGATGAAGGGGATCGGGGTCTTGACGTTTCCGACCGAAAGCCAGTCGCCGAAATTGCAGTCATCGAGTCCGCCGACGAGCTTCGGATCACGCGTGGCGCGCCAGTCCATGAAGTCGTTCATGTTCCGCCAATGCGTGCGGATGACGCGGGTGTCGCCATAGACCTGCCAGATCGTCCAGGGACAAATCACTCCTGAGTCCATCCAGCCTGCGGCGTGGTGCTCGTTCGGTCTCGCGAGTGGCCGCGGGGCGTAGGCCGGATACGCGCCGTAGTCCCACTGGTCGTCGTTCAGGTCGTAAAGCCACTTGGTGTAGAACGCGGAAATGTCGGCATTGAAGGTGGCTGCATTCACATAGATCTGCGCATCGCCGGTCCAGCCCATCCGCTCATCGCGCTGCGGACAGTCGGTCGGCATCTCGAAGAAATTCGCCCGCTGGGTCCACACCATGTTTTTGTGCAGCTGGTTCAGCATCGGGTCGGAGCATTCGAAACTTCCATAACGCGGCGTGTCGGAATGGATCACAATGCCGGTCACGGCCGAGGCATCCGGTGTGCCGGGAAAGCCGGTCAGCTCGATGTATTGGAAGCCGTGATAGGTGAACTCCGGCGTCCAGGTCTCCCCGGCCGGATCGCCTTTCAGGATGTAGGTATCGACCGCGCGGGCGCAGCGGAGGTTTTCGGTGCTGAGGCGGCCGTCCTTGTGGAGCATTTCCGCGTAACGGATCTTCACCTTGTTGCCGGCCTTGCCCTTGACCTTCAGACGCACCACACCGGAAATGTTTTGGCCGAGGTCGAAGATGAACACGCCGGGCGACTGCTCCTTCACAGTCTTCGGAACCATTTCCTCGATCGCCCGAACAGGCACGCCCGGATGCGGGGTGATCTTCGAGTTGGTGCCGGTCTTGCAGACCGCGCTTTCCCACTTCGAGTCATCGAATCCGTCCTTCGTCCAACCCGGCAGCTCCTTGCGGGCATCGTAGGACTCGCCCATCAGGATGTCGCTTTCGGTGATCGGGCCGAGAGAGGTTTTCCAAGTGGTGTCGGTGGCCACGGTCTTGCGGCTGCCATCGGAAAGCTCCAGCTCCAGTTGCAGGCGCACCGCCGGGGAAATGCCGTAGTAGCTGCGGCCGTTGACGCCCTCAATCAGACCGGGCTGTCCGGTCAGCAGGCCATATGCGACGTAGCCGGAATACCAGCCATCGGCCAGCGTGGCCCCGATCGCGTTCTTTCCGGCACGGACGAGTTTCGTCACGTCGTAGGTCTGGGAGTTTACACGACGCTGATAAGCGGACCAGCCGGGAGCGAGCCGTTCATCCGACACGCGTTGGCCGTTGATCTCGACCGTGTAAACGCCTAGCGCCGTGGCGTGCAGCGTGGCGCGTACGACTGCCGGGGTTTCGAACTCCTTCCGGAACAGCTTCGCCGGAGTCAGGTGCAGGGTCCCGCGCTGGGGATCACCGACGAAGTTCTGCACGTTCTCGGTGGTGGTGAAAAAATGGTCGTCCTTCGAGCTGATCCATAGCGCGCTCCAATCCTCGGCCCGCAGCAGTCCGATGCCAAAGGTGGCAGGCGCGCTCCAGTCCGAGGCCTCGCCCTTTCCATCCCAGACCCGCACCCGCCAGGCGAGGCGGTCGCGTGAGGTCAGGTCCTTCGCCGCGCACTCGATCTGCGAGGTCGCCACCGAGGTGACCTTTCCCGAAGTCCACAGCGGGGCTTTCTCGAAGCCATCAGCTTCGCGCGCCGCCTGAATCTCATAGGCGGTCTGCTTCAAATCCCGCGCTTGCGGATCGGTAGCCTTCAGTTTCCAGGAAAACCGTGGCTGCGTGGTCCCGATCGCGAGGGGTCGCTCCAGATACTCGGTCCGGAGGTCGCCGGGAGACAGCTGGGCACCCAGCAAGGGAGTGGTAAGGGAAAGCAGGGCCAGGAGTCGGGTCATAAGAAGGGTTTCTTGATTGACCACTACGGAGCCCTTCCCGCTGGCTTTTCGTCAAGCACACATCCGTTTTCTATTTCCCGTGAACACGCGAGGCCTCCGATGATTTATCGGCTATGGATTTCATTTGGTTCGCATAAGATACGTTCCTTATTGGGCATCGGCCGCTTTTGACCGACCCCGACAATCCCCAAAAACCCAACGCGTTTCCGAGTGATCTCCTGTCGATTTCGTGTGCTCCCATGGATCGGTGTGCTCTGCGGCCTTCTAACAGAGCCAGCGGGCCGGGGCCGTCATGTACAACCGCGACACCGGCAGCAGCCAGTCGGTCAGCCTCGCCAACCTGCCGCCCTTCGCCAGCCGCGCGAACATCCCCGGATGCACGGCGGTGCTGATCGCACCAAACGCCCTGCTTAGCGCGGCGCACTGCGTGAACTACGCCGGCAGTGGCACGGTGACCGCGACTTGGAACGGCCAGTCACGATCCGGCTCGGTCTTCACGAACATCGGCGCGGATCACATCGTCATCGTCACGTCCACGCCCTTCACCGGCACGCTCGGGAAAATGACCGCGCCCTACAGCGGATCCGCCGAAAACGGCAAGCTGGCCTGGAAAGTGGCGAACGGGGGAAATGGCGTGCTCGGCTTCGGTGGCACGGGACCGTTCTACGACGGGGTCTTCCGTGCGATGACCACCCGCCTGGAGGTGAACAATGTCGCCTCGCCGCCCTCGCCGGTGACGACCGACTACCTCTACTACGATTTCGACGGTCCGCCGACCCGGCTGAACAACGCGTCGCGCCCGACGACCTACTATGAAGGTGGTACTGCGCCCGGAGATTCCGGCGGGCCGCTTTACATGTTTGAAAACGGCCGCTGGTACGTCATCGGAATCACCAGCGGACCGGATGCCGGCTACTATCGAGACGGCCGCGTCCGGACCGACATGTCGCAGATCGAATCCGCCACCGGCTACAGTTGGGCACGGCCGACGACCCCGACGCTGGAAATGAAGTGGGTCGCGCAGGATCTCGTCTCCACGCTTGCCGATGGCTCCGCGGTGACCAGCTGGCCGCGCCAGGGCGGCACCGACGCCTGGAGCAATGCGACCGGGAACGGCGCCGTGGGCAGCACCACGCTGGCCTACGACGCCACGCCTACCGGCAAGGCCGCCATCGACTTTCCGGGGACCGCGCGTTTGGCCCTTCCAGCGACCTCGAATCCAGTGGGTGGTGAAACGGCCTTCAGCGTGGCGATGGTGGTACGGGTCGATGCGGCCGGCACTGGCACCGAGACAAACTGGTTCGACAATACCGGCCTGATCGACGCCGATGAATCCGGCGTGAAGAACGACTGGGGCCTCGCGCTGCCTTCCACCGGCAAACCTGGCCTTGGAATTGGAAACACCGACACGACCAACTATGGATCTGGTAGTTCGATCGCCGATGGCCAGTGGCATGTGGTCGTCGCGACCTGGGATGGCTCCGAAGTCACCGGCGACGCGGCGGGTTCGGACCGGAACATGTCGGTCTACGTCGATGGCTTGTCCGCTGTTTCCCGGAAGCAGGGTGCGGAGTTCCTCAACGTCGCCCGCAGCGCCGTCACGCTCACGCTTGGCGGCAGCCGCAATGCCGCCCGCTATCTGAATGGCCGGATCGCCGAGGTGCGACTCTATCGAGGAGCCCTCGATGAAACGGCCGTCAGCGCCTTGATCTCCGAGCTCAAGGGCAGCCATGTCGCCGCGCAGGCCGAACTCACCCTCACCCGTCCGGCCAATGGCAAGGCGGTCGTTCAGGTCAACCAAGGCCTGGTGATAGACGGCAGCGTCGGCAGCACCACACCCGTCATCAGCCTCACGCAAATCAGCGGCCCGGGCCCGGCGACGATCTCAAGCGCCACCTCCCTGCCCGCGCAGCTCACCTTTCCAGCCACCGGGACCTACCAGTTCAATGTCACCGCCACCGTCGGCACGTCCTCCGTGACCCGCAGCGTGAGCGTCGAGGTCGTGGCGGCGAACTTCACCGGCACCGTCAGTGGTTTCCCGGTGGCGGCGACCTGGACCGTTCAGAACATTGGCGACGCCAACACCTTCGGCGGCCAGACCCTCACCAGCAGCACGGTCTCTCTAACAGGATCGGGCATGGGCTTCGAGGAAATGAGCGATTCGATGCGCATGGTCTGGAAACCCCTCACAGGAAACGGATCCATCACCTGCCGCGTCTCCGGATTCTCCGCCACCAACGGCGGCAAGGCCTTCGGCGGGATCACGCTGCGCTCGTCGCTCGATCGTGAAAGCTCGAACGTTGCCGCCACCGTGACCAGCGGGGGAGGGGTGCAGTTCACTCGACGCCTGGAGGACGCCGCCTACACCGAACCGACCACCCACACGCTGCGGGCTCCGTATTGGCTGCGGGTGAAACGCATCGGCACCACCTACACCTCGTTCCGCAGCCAGGACGGCGTCACCTGGGTCCAGCAGGGCAGCTCCACCACGATCGCCGACATCCCATCAAACGCAGTCTGGGGCCTGGCGGTCACTGCGCACACCGACACCTCGACCTCGGCGGCGGTTTTCGACAACGTCCTCCTCGAACCCCTCGCCTCGCAGGCGGCTCCCGGAAATGCGTGGGCCGGTGCCGACATCGGCTCGCCTGGCCAGGCGGGCTCGCGCACGATCAGTGGCTCGACCTTCACCGTGAATGGCAGCGGGGCCGACATCTGGTCCACGTCGGACAGCTTCTACTACCTTTCCCAGAGTTACAGCGGCGACGCGCAACTGACCGCGCGAGTCGTCTCGCAGGATCGCACCGATCCGAATGCCAAGGCTGGCGTGATGGTGCGCGCCTCCACCGCCGCGAATGCGGCGAACGCCTTTCTCTGCGCCACTCCGCTCAGCGGCCTGCCCTTCCAGACCCGGGTCAGCAACGGAGCCGCGACCACCAACACCAACGCCGGCACCGCCGCCTTCACCGCTCCCTACTGGGTCAGGCTCACACGGGCGGGAAATGTCTTCACCTGCTTCCGCTCGAACGATGGCACGAACTGGTTCCAGCTCGGACCGGCGGAAACGATCAACTCGGCTCCATCAACGATGGTGGCAGGCCTGATGGTTTCGTCCTACAACAACAACGGCAACTCGGTCGCGAACTTCGACAACGTCACTCTCGTGGAAAGCGCGACCACGCTGACCGCTCCGAAGATCACTTTCGCTTCCGGACAGAATCCGAGCCTCTCCAACAACTTCACCCTCACCGCCAGTGCCGACGTGGCCTCGACCTGGTCGTGGCAGAAGATTTCCGGGCCGGGCGTGGTGACCTTCAAGACCCAGAACAGCGCGACGCCGCAGACGGCCTTCTCTCAGGCGGGCACCTACGTCATCCGTGCGACGGCTGAGGCGGGAGGCATCGCGTCTTTCGTCGATCAGACGTTCGATTTCAGGCTCGATGCACGCTGGAACTTTAACACCGCCGGAAACGCCGAAGGCTGGTCCACGGCCAATCCCAGCTCGCCCACGATCACCGGCGGCCTCCTCAGTGCCACCGCCACCAGCGGCGATCCCATCGTTTCGAAACTGAATGCCGCCTACGTCAGCGGGGATCTGGTGAAGCACGTGCTCATCCGTTTCCGGGGCACCGCCACTGGAGGCACGCAGCTTTTCTGGGGTCGCATCGGGGCCACGAACTTCTCCGCCGGCCGCTCGATCACCCTCAGCTATCCAACCGCGAACACGTGGAACGGCCTGGTCTTGAATCCCTCCGCCTCGGTCGACTGGACCGGCCAGATCGTCACCGACTTCCGCTTCGACCCAAGTGGCGGCACCGGCTCGACCTACGACATCGACTGGATCGCCTTGTCCGATGGTGACTTCGATGACGACGGTCTAACAGACATCCAGGAGGGCGGGCTCGATCCGGACAATGACGGCCTGCCGAACTTCGAGGACCTCGATTCCGACAACAACGGCCTGCCCGACAGTCCCGCTCCACCGGCGGATCTGGATCGAGATGGCTACCCGGATGCGCTGGAGCAGACGCGCTACTGGAACGCTTCACCGCTTTCAAAGACCTGGCAAGTGGCGATCAGTGATTGGAACAGCGGAGCCCTTGGCAGCGGGACGCAGGGCACATGGAACCTTGGCGACAATGCGGTCTTCGACCAGCCCTCGACCTACGCGGTGACCCTGTCATCGGCCCTTGCTCCCGGGCAGGTGTCATTCACCGCGGGAGACGTCACACTTTCAGGAGCGGGATCGCTCACGGCGGGTTCGATCATCATCGGCAGCGGAGCTTCCCTGACTGCCGCTGGTGACCGGATCTTCACTCCTGGAACTACGGTGTTCACCGTAAATGGAAGCTACAGCTCCACGGCAGCCAGCACGTCGAGCGACCGTCTGGTCACGCTTCTCGGTAGTGGTCAGATCACCTTGGGAGCCCTTCGCGTGGCGGACGGAACCTTCTCCGGAGTTCTCAGCGGCACGTCGTCCTTGCTCAAGGAAACCAGTGGCACGCTCGTTCTAACAGGAGCCAACACCTTTACCGGTGCGACCACAATCTCCGCCGGGAACCTCCAGATCGGCAGCGGTGGCACCAGTGGATCGCTGGGCCTTGTGGCGATCGCGAACTCCGGCTCGCTGGTCTTCAACCGCTCCGATGCCATCACCTGGGCGGGCACGCTTTCCGGCACCGGTTCGCTGACCAAGTCCGGCACCAATACGCTCACGCTGACGGGCGATCACACGTTCAGCGGCACCACCATCATCAGCGGCGGCGTGCTGGAAATCGGCAGCGGCGGCACGACGGGCTCGCTCGGCTCCGGACCGGTCACGAACGGCGGCACGATCCGCTTCAACCGCTCCACGGATTCATCTTTCTCGGGTACGATCACCGGCGGCCTCTTTGCCAAGCTCGGAGCGGGCACGCTGACCCTTTCCGGAAACAGCAGCTTCGGCACTGGCACCCTCACCTTTGGCAGCGGTGCCACCAACGTCGGCTACCTCAGGTTCGCCCACGGCAGGGCCCTCGGGAACTACACCAAGATTGCGCTTTCCTCGAACACCAGCGGCGTCTCGGGCATCGAGGTGATCGGCGGAAACACTTACGCCTACGCCATCGACACCTTCGGCCGCACCAGCCCGGCAGGCAGCACGATGCTGCGCAACGTTTCCGGCTTCAACATCTGGCAGGGCAACGTGACCATCGTCAGCGGCGGCGGCAGTTACGACATTGAGTCGCTTGCCGACAACCTGACTCTAACAGGCACGATCGGAGTCACGGGTACGCAGACCGCCAGATCCCTGATCGTGAAGGGAGCTGGTGACGTCACCTTCGCGGGACCGGTGACCGACACGGCCACCGCGCAGATCTCGCTGACCAAGCAGGGCAGCGGCACGTTGCGTCTGGAGGCGGTGAACACGCACGTCGCCGCCACCACCGTGAGTGCCGGGGCCCTGCTGGTGAATGGCGCGACGGTCAGCCCGATCACGGTGGCGGCCGGGGCCACGCTCGGAGGCGAAGGCAACATCGCGACCGCCACGTTTAGCGGCATATCGGCGGTGGCCCAGTCGGTGATCTCTCCGGGCGACGGGGGAGTCGGAATCCTCACGGCGACCGGAACCGTGACGCTAGGAGGATACACCCGCTATCCGTGGGAGATCCGTGACTGGTCGTCCACGACCGATGCCTTTGATCAGGTGCTTGCCTCCTCACTCGTGCTGAGCGCCACGCCCTCTGCGCCGCTTGTGATCGCCATCACCCCGCAGTCGCTGACGAACTACACCCCGTCGAGCCGGGTCTTCCCGATCGCCATCGCCAACAGCGCTCTAACAGGTTTCAACGCTGCGGCGATCACGATCGATGCCACGGCCATCCCGCAGGCGGTGGGGACTTGGTCGGTGCGCAAGACGGGCAATACACTCGAACTGGTCTTCGCCCTGGGCGGCTATCCCGGGTGGATCGAAGGCTATCCCACGATCTCCGATCCCTCCGCAGAGGCCGATCCGGATGGCGATGGCTGGACAAACCAGGACGAGTGGGTCATCGGCACCGACCCGACCAATTCGTCTTCACGATTCACCACGGCGGTTTCCACGTCGGGTGTCACCTTCACCCGTACGACTGGCCGGACCTATCGGGTCGAAACGAGCACCACCCTGACCGGTGGTTGGACGCTGCTGGCGAATGTCGCGGCCGGAACCGGTTCCGTGACTGTGCCGCCACCGGTGAGTCCCGGACCGAAGCGTTTCTATCGCGTCATCATTTCGTATGCCCCATGAGCACGTTGCTCGAGAATTTGATCAATCCCGTCGTCATGAGGCTCCCATCGTGGCAGGGTAAATGCCTGATGCGAGGAGCCATCCGGATTCTGGTGATCGGGCTGGGGCTGATGGCCCTGGTCGGGACGGTTCGTGCGGATGAGGAATTGAGTTGGGATGCCCAGGTGCTGCCAGTGAGGTTCTCGTCGCGCTACAAGGAGATCGAGGGCCGCCTGCGCCAGCTCGATGACGAGATGCGGAATTTGCCGATGATGGCGGACGTCGATGCGCTTGGAACCCATGGATTCCATTCCAACTTCACTCCCGGCAACGAGGATCACTGGTTCGAGATCAGCTGGGACGAGCCTCAGACGATCGATGGCATCGGCATGATCCCGACCCGACTGACGACGGAGAGTGGGAAGCGTTCGAACTATGGATTGCCCTCGCGCCTGCGGATCGAGGCGACCCGGGTCGGCGAGTCCGAGCGGTTTGTCCTGAAGGAAATCGCGGACACCCGGCTGGATCTTCGGCACGGCGATCCGATTTTCCTCGATTTGATGGCCACCGGGATCACCTCGCTGAGGTTTGTTCCGCTGGACCTGCCGACCTTTCCCGGAAAGGACGTGAGGTTCTTTTCGTTGGCCGAGGTGATGGTGTTTCGCGGTCAGGACAACCTTGCCCGGAGCGGGCATTTGAAAGCGAACTTCAGTGTCGATGGCGAGCTCGGCTGGAACATCAACTACCTGATCGACGAACAATCGCCGCTGGGTCCGCCCGAAGTACCTCCGGCGGGCAAAAGTCTGGGTTGGCACGGCGACCGGCAAAGCACGATCGGCAGGAGTTCCTGGGTGGTCATTGATCTGGGGAAGCTGTGCGACTTTGATGCGATCCGGCTGCTGGCGGCTCAGGGAGACGGCCCACTGAAAGGGCCCGGTTTCGGTTTCCCCATGCGGTTCCATTTCGAGGTCTCCTCGGAAGATCCAGACAGTGAGTGGAAGACCATCTGGAGCAGCGGTGAGGAGGACGTTCCGAATCCCGGCTACAACCAGGCGACCATCCACTTCCCCACCGCCCGGGCGCGTTACGTCAAGGTGGTGATCGACAAGATCCATATTCCCGACCTCTTCACCACTCCACGGATCCTGTTGTCCGAGATCGAGGTGCTGAACGGTCTTCAGAATCTCGCATTGAGACGCCCGGTCTACACGCCGGATGAGCGCGATGTCATCCCCCATGACGCCACCCGCATCTGGAGCAGTGCGAGCCTGACGGATGGCTATTCCTCCACCGGCCGATTGATCGCGGAAAGGGACTGGATCCGGGGCTTGTCGCGGCGCTTCGACCTGCATTGCGAACAGACGAAACTGGTTGCCGAACAGTCCGCGCTGCTGGTGCGCTGGCATCAGGTATTTCTCGCCATCATCTTCGCCCTGCTCGCTCTCGCCGTACTGGGACTGCTGGTCTGGCAGGTGCGGCTGCGGCAGGGAAACAAGCGCGCGGTGCGGGCGCTGCGTCTCAGGATTTCCAGCGATCTCCATGATGAGGTCGGCAGCAATCTCGCCACCATCGCCCTGCTCTCGGAGCTGTCGCCATCCCCCGGACACCTCGACGACATCAATCGACTTTCCCGGGAAACCACCCAGTCGCTCCATGAAATCGTCGACATCACCCTCGCTCCCAAGCGGGCGAGAAAGCCGATCGCAGACCGCCTTCGGGACATCGCCTCGCTGATGCTGCGCGAGCATCACTGGACCTTCGATGGGCTGGCGTCTCCCGAGATCGATCTCGAGCAACGCCGCAACCTGGTTTTCTACTTCAAGGAATCCCTCCACAACATCATGCGGCACGCGGAGGCAAGGAACGTCGCGATCACCCTGGAGGAAGCCGACCGGCAACTCCGCTTGACCATCACCGACGATGGGAAGGGCATCCGCAATCCCTCGACGGACGTGTCTGGAAATCTCCACACTCTCCGCCAGCGGGCGGACTCGCTTCACGGCGAGCTCGTGGTGGACTCCTCGCCCGAACGCGGCACCCGCCTGACCCTTACCTTTCCGCTGCGATCCCAATCCCGAAAATGAGTCCTCCCTCCAAACCCGCCCAGCGTCAGATCGGCCTCATCGAGGATCACCAGGACTATCGCCGCGTCCTCCAGCAGGCGATCAACTCAAGCCCGCATCTGAACTGCCAGCATGCAGCCTCCTCGGTGGAGGCCTTTCTGGCGGAAACCGCAGCGACCCCGAAGATGGAGGTCATCCTGCTCGATCTCAACCTGCCGGGTGTTCACGGAGTGGCGGGCATCCCGATGCTGTTCCAGCGCTTTCCCGATGCGAAGATCCTCGTGCTCACCGTCTATGACCACAAGCCCGTGGTCCTCGAGGCGCTGGCAGCCGGAGCCAGCGGCTATCTGCTGAAAGCAGACCGCCTGGACACCATCCTGCGTGGCATCGACGAGGCACTCAGCGGCGGTGCCCCGCTCAATAGCCACATCGCCCGAATGATTCTCACCACCTTCAACGCCGTGCGGCCAGCCGCTCCGGAAATCGACCTAACAGATCGTGAGCGTGAGATCCTTTCCCTGCTCGCCAAGGGCCTGATCAAAAAGGAAATCGCCGACCAATTGGGCGTTTCCTACCACACTGTCGATACCCACGTGCGCAACATCTACGGCAAGCTGAAGGTTCACAACCTCTCCGGTGCCGTGGCCAAGGCGATCCAGCTCGGGCTGGCTTGAGAGAAAGCGCGATCGGGTCAGACCTATTCGATTGAAATGGCGCCCCGAGCACCAAGGATCGCGTGTATACGTGACTAGTCTAAGAAACGTTTCGTGAGATGATACCGAATTAGGGTGTACCGCTGTCCATTTGGCAGGTGCGCTCAAAACCCTTCTTCAAAGCCTCCAAAGTCCATGAAACCCAAGTCTCGTCTCCCAATTTTCAAAGTCGGGTCCAGCCAGGCCCTCACGATCACGATCGGCCTCCTG
>JANOBS010000153.1:0-4986 GCA_031411755.1 Luteolibacter sp.
GGTGCCGGTGCGGGTGTAGCTGAACGTGCCGCCGCCGAGGGTCAGTGTGGGAGACGCGAGCGATCCGGTCGCCGTGCTGCCGCCGAGGTTGAGCGAGCCACTATTGATGATCACGCTGCCTGCGGAGCCGCTGGTCGCCCCGGAGATGACAAGGGTGCCGGCACTGACCGTGGTGCTGCCTGTGTAGCTGTTCGTGCCGGAGAGAACCAATGTTCCTGTTCCAGCCTTTGTGATGCCATTGGCGGTTGCTGCGATATTGCCGCCAAAGGTTGTCGTAGGATTGCTCACCGTCAGCGTGATGCCACTGCCCAATGTGATGGGCCCGGTCCCGAAATTCATGTTGTTGGAACCGCCCAGAGTTCTGCTGTTGGCGATGTTGATCGTGGTCGTGTTGGAGTTCACGAAGCCGGAGCCCGTCAAGGTGGTTTGAATGGTGTTGGTGTTGGCACCGAAGACAAAAGTACCGGACCCGAGCGCACCGTTATTACCGATATTAAAGCCACCACCTCCCTGAGAGGCCTCAGTCATCGTTCCAGTGAAGGACGAGTTGTTGGAGTTGATGGTAATGGTGACTTGTCCGCCAAAGCTGATCGAGCCGGAGCCGCTGAGACTGGCCAGGCTGCCGAGGGTGAAGCCGCCGTTGTTCGGTTTGGTGACGGTTCCATTGATGATCATCGGATTGACGACCGTGGTGTCGGTGCCAAATCCGCCGGAAAAACTGAGGGTTGCACCGGCATCGACCGTGGTCGAGCTGGCCGAATAGTTGCCGGCGATGGGAGTGTTGAGCGTGGCCCCGCTCTTCACGGTTGCGGCACCAGTGAATAACCCAGCACCGGTAATGGTTGTGGTTCCGCTCGCGGCTATGAATGCGTTTGCATTCGTTGAACTCAGCGAAAGCCCGCCGGTGCCGGCGTAGGTCAGGGTTTTGCCCGATCCGGAAAAGGGCGCGGTGATCGAGACTGCCTGTGAACCGGCGATGACCAGTTCATTGGAACTGCCGATGGCCAAGGTGCCCGTGCCGCCCGTGCGCTGGATGGTCAGCGTGCCGCTACCCACGGCGAGGATACCGTTAACCGTCAGCGTGTTGGTGCCGGACGCACCGAGATCGATTGCTCCGCCTGCGCCCGCAGCCCGAAAGGTATTGGCCGTGCGGTTGCCAGTGAGCGTGATGGCTGTAGCGGTTAGATCGTAGTTCGTTGTGGCGCTGGCTAGCGCGTTTGCATCCGCAGCAGTGGAGCCCGTGAAGCCGCCGATGGTGCCGGCATTATTCACAGCGTATTTCATGCTGGCGCCGGTGCCAAACAATGCCCAAGGACCCACGATGCCCGTTGCATCGTTGGGCAGCACGGTGGTGCTCATCGAGAAGACGCCAGCGCCCACCTGGTTGAAACCGAGCGTGGCACCCGCCGCACGGGTGAATGAAGCCGCCGAGTTGTTGATCGTGAAATTGCCCGCAGAATTGTTTGCCCAAGTCTGTGCGCCGGAGGCCAGGCTGATGAGAACGTCGTTCCCCGCAGTACCGTCGCCAAGCGTCACTGGGCCAGCAGAAGCCGCCATGGTCATCCCGCCGACCCCGAGGGTCAAAGTGCGGGCCGTGCCGCCACAGATGAGCGCAGTGGTGCCGGTGTTGTTGAAGGTCATGGATCTGGCAGCCTGATTGGCATCAAGGGTAATGGTCTCCGCGCCGTTGACCGTGGTGATGTTGAAAATGGCATCGTCCAAAGCACCGGGAACGGCAGCCGGATCGGGCGTAGTGGCACCGGAAGCCGTGGACCAGTTGGTGTTCGTGTTCCATGAAGCGGGCGTCGCACCGTCCCAGTAAATGGTAGCGGCAGATGCAAGCGGAGCCGCAAGCAGCGCGGCGATGGCGGCGGCGAGCGGGAAGGAGAGGCGGGAGGCGTGGAGGGGGCGGGTTTTCATGGCGGAAATTTTAAGGCAATTGGGAATGCTGTTTGATTGAATCTGAAATCCGGCAGAGCTTCAGATCTGGAAAAATTACATCGTGTTTACGACTAGCGTGGAAAATCTGACAATCGAGTGATTCCTTGCGATCAAAAATTTTCGAGCCTCTACCCTTGATTTCAGGTAGTATCCGCCTCTTTTTGCATCGGGCAATCTACTGCCGCTCAACTAATCGCCTTTCACTTGGGCGGAAAGCCCATGCAGAGTTATTCGTTGAAAGCTCCGCGAAGCGAAGCCGGCTTTTCAATGGCAGCGTCTGCTTCTGCGGCGCAGCAGCATGAGCAGGCCTACGCCACCGAGCAGGGCGGCTCCGGGCTCGGGGACCGCCGTGTAGACGAGATCCAGGTTGCTGCCGTTGAGCACCACGGTGAAGTTGCCGTTGAGCGTGTTCTGGAAGTTGGTCGTGTCGACGAGGAACTTGTCGCTCGCGAAGCCGGTAATGCTGCCGGTGGTGGTGACAAAGCCGGACCAGGTGGCGTTGGCATTCGCATTCCAGGTACCGAGCAGGCCGCTGGTGGTGGCGTTGGACATGCTGACCAGATCGATGGAGAAGGGATTGCCGCTGGTGACGGCGGTGAGGTCGAGGCCGCCGTTGATGCCGAGGCTGTCCCATTCGCTGCCAGCGGTGCCGCTGCCATCGGTGCTGAACTGGAAGATGAGGGCTGATCCGCTGTTCCAGGTGTTGCTGCCGGTGGTGAGGGTAGCAATCCCCTCGCCTGCCGAGAGGGTGGCTCCGCTGTTGAGGGTGACGGGACCGGCGATGCTACCGTTGCCGCCGAGGGTGGCTCCGTTGTTGACGGTGACCCCGCTGGTGTTGGCGAGGTTGCCGGTGATGAGGAGCTTGCCCTGATTGACCGTGGTAGTGCCGGTGTAGGTGCTGGTGGCGCTGAGGGTGTTGGTGCCGCTGCCGTCTTTGACGAGGTTGGTGGTGCCGCCGGAGTTGATGACGGCGGAGGCGAGGGTGAAGCCGGAGGAGAGGATGACGTCCTGGCCGACCTGGCGGATGCCGCCGACGACGACGGAGGCTCCGCTGGTGTCATAGGCCCAGTCCTTGATGACGGCTCCCCCGCTGTTGTTGGTCAGGACGACGCGCATGTAGCCGTAGTCGGTGCCGTTGAGGCGGAAGCCGAGGTAGCCTTCAGAGCCGGAGACGAACTGGCCGACGCCGGCGCCCATGTGGGTCTGCGAGCCGCCGTAGCCGGGGCCGCCGGGGTTCTGGCCATTGATGCCCTGGGTGTAGGTGGAGTAGGTGCTGCCGCTGCCGACGGTGCTGCCGAAGGAGAGGTTGAGCACGGCGTCCAGACCGCCGGTGCCGCTGCGCACCGGTTGGAAGTCCGGGCTGTTCGCCAGGGTGGATCCGCCGAAGTAGGGGTTGATGTCCCAGCCGGAGACGGGGCTGGTCATGTTGGTGTTCGAGGCTCCCGTCTGCACATCCAGATAGACCCCGGCATAGTTGGCGGGGATCGTGATGTTCTGGAAGTTGCTGTAGTAGACGTCCGCCACGGCGGTCCCTGCCAGGGCGAGGGTGGCAAGGCCGACGATGGAGGACTGGCGGGGCTTCATGAATCCTGGTATCGGTGGGTGGACGGCGAAAGGCAGTGGATCAGCGGCTTACTGGGAAACCTGCATCCGGAAGAACGTGGCCTTCTCAAATCCGCTGCCGTAGTCGAACAGGCCGGGGAATGGCACCTTGACGGCCTCGATGGTGCCATCGGTGGCGATGACGGTCGGGGCGGTGGCGAAGTTGCCCCAGACACTGAGACGTGGGCTGAACTGCTGGGTGTAGGTCACGCCGGAGGTGGCGTAGTCGACGCGGCGGCCATAGACGGCGAAGTAGGATCCGCCTTCCTCGATGACCACCGGGGTGCCGCGCTGGGTGACGGCTCCTACGGGACTGCCAGGCGTCCAGGTGATGGCGCCACCGAAGGAGACCGTCGGGTCGGTGCCGAAGGCATATTCCTGGAGGTTCGTCAGGCCGTCGCCGTCGAGATTGAGGGCGGGGTTGCTGACATCACTGGGGAGGTAGCCGGCTGCCCAGGTCGCGTAGGGCGTGCGGACGGTGATCGTGGTGTCGTCCTCCACAGGAACGACGAGGTCATTCAGCGCAACATCTTCAATCACCGCCCCGGTAGGGATGCGGAGTTTCAGGGTGCCGGCACTGTTGGCGGTTACGGCCACGGTGAAAACACCGGAGGTCGGCGAGGTTTCACTGATGGCGCCTACCGTGATGCCGGCGGTGCCGTTGTTATTGAAATCTGCTGCCGTAACCGATGTGGCATCGATGTCCTCGTTGAAGGTGACCGTGTAGGTGATCGTCGCGCCGATGTTCACGGGACCACCGGAGACATTGTCGGTGATGCTGGTGAGCGTGGGAGGAACGACGTCGCCGGAACCGACGGAGGTGACATGTAGCACCAGGTCGGTGTTGCTGTTTTCCTTGGTGACGGTGGCCGCCCAGCCAGAGGGCAGGACAAGCGCGGCTGGAACGACTCCACTGATTCCGCCGGGGGCGGTGAGGAGGGTGTAGTCACCGGTGGTCGCGCCGCTGATCGAGTTGATCGTGAGAGTGGAGGCACCGGAGAATGTGAGTGTCTTGGCTGCAGCGAGGTCGAGCTTGTCGTGTGTGCCCGGGGCAGTGCTGATGTTGAATTCCAGCTTGCCGGTGGCTGCTATCGTGGCGTTGCCGCCGGTCGTGCCGGTGCCGCCAAGGGTAGCCAGAGCGCTCACGCTGACGGCTCCAGTAGAAGATGTTTGGTTGCCGTTGATGAACAACTTGCCGACGCTGATGCTTGTTGTTCCGGTGTAGATGTTGGTGCCGCCCAAGGTCAAAGTTCCAGCGCCGCTCTTGGTGAGGGCGAGCGCATTGGCACCATTCTGATTGATGGCTCCGGTGACCGTGGTGTCGCCCGTGCCTTGGAAAGTGATGGTTCGCGCGGTGGCATCCGTCTCCGAGTAGCTGGCGAGGGTCAGACCACCGGGGGTTGCGATGGTATTGTTTATGGTCTTGTTATTCGCGGTAGAACC
>JANOBS010000154.1:0-15102 GCA_031411755.1 Luteolibacter sp.
GGTTCCGATCCGGAAATGCCTTCCCAGGTGGTTTCGATGGATGCGCCATCGCCGTTGAGCTGGATCGCATTGCCGACGACTCCAGGGACGAACCTGACCAGTTCTGGCCGGATGACGCGGGCGACGCTGCCCCTTGCGCCGAGAATGTCGCCCGTGATTGCGAGGTTGCCGTTGATCAGATGATCGAAGTCCATTTTCAAGGATGGCGCGGACTTCGGCAACTCGCTCCGGAACCTGTCCGGAGCAGAAGGGAATTCCTGCCACTGGCCATCGGTCTCCAGCGTGGCGGCCTCTCCGGCATGAAGTGAAATCTTCTGCCGATCGCCGCTCAGCGAAACGGTTTCGACAAGCCCCTTCAAAACATGAACCTGCGCTGGACGATCTTCCCGGAGATCGATTCCAAACTCGGTCCCGAGATCGGTCACCTCGAACGTGGGTGTCACCACCTGGAACCCCCGGGCATTTTGGGGAACGTTGAACCATGAGTGCCCGGATTGCAGTTCCAGCTTTCCCGCAGAGACCAGTTTCAACTTCGCCGGTCCATCCACGACCCCCTGCACGCCGGATCCAAAGTCGAGCTTCACCACGCCCTGTCCGATCACGAGCGTTTGGTCCTTTCTGAGGATTGCCTCACCGAACACTGAACCGTCCTCGTGTTTCAGGATGCTGTCGGGCGAGACATCGAGCCTGGCGAAGGCCTGATCCGGAGCATGGAAAACCAGACTCCCGATCAGTCCAGCCACCAGCAGGACGGCGGCGGCTGAAAGGACCCGAACGATGATCCGGGTCTTTCGTTTCGGAAGTGCCCGCAACGCGACGCGGGTTTCGACAGAACTCTGGCTGCTTCCGGAGACGTGCCGGCGCAACTCGGTTTCCATCATGGCATGAGCGCAATACACATCGAGCGCTTCAGGCGATTGCAATAAGGTCTCACGCAGGGCTGCCTTGCGTGGGTCGTCCAGCTCGCCGTCAAAGGCGTCCTGGATCGCTTGTTCTAAATCGCTTGGGTTCATTGGGGAAAACAGCATCAGATGTTGGCCGTGCCAGTGGCGAGCCGGTCGGAAATGCAGCGCCGCAGCGTGGCGCGCAAGCGGAACAAGGTGACCTTCAAGGTCCCGACCGTGCGTCCTCGACGTTTCGAGAACTGGGCGAGGGTTTCCTCCTCTTCGTAGTGACTGAGAATCAGCTCCCGGTCCATCGGACGCAGCCGCTCCAGGCACATCCGAAGTGCGGCCTGCGGAGCATCCGCCTCGGCAGGGATGCGCTCGACCATCCGTTCGGTGATCGCCCGGGTCAGCTCGTCATCGACGATCAGCCAACTGCTGCGCTGCTTTTCCTTCAGGTAGGCCCGCAGCGTCCACTTGGCGCATTCAAAGGCCCAGGCTCGGAAATTCGTACCCGCTTGGTAGCTTTCGCGCTTCCTCCACAACGTCAGGTTGGTGCGCTGCAATACCTCATCGGTGGCCGAATCACCCGGCATCAACGAGACGATGAACGAATGCAGCGCAGGCTGGTTCGCAGTCAGCTCCGCAACGAAGCCTTCATCGATCGCGGGCAGGTTTTCAGGGGAGTTGGGCACGACGGGTATGGACTCATAGCCGGAAATAGCCCGCAGGTTAACGGGATTTTTCCAGACGCTGAAACCAGGAGACCGTCCGAGCCGCGGCCTACTTCTTTTTCGCCTGCTGGATCGCCTGGGAGAACCAGTCGTTGCCCTGCGGCTGAGGCGGGCCGGCCTGGCGCTGTGGAGGACGACCTCCACCACCACGGTTGTTATCGCGATCTCCCGGCGCGCTACGGCGGCCGTCGAGATCCGGATTCGACTTCATCGAAAGCGCGATGCGGTTTCGTGGCAGGTCCACTTCCATGACGGTAACATTCACCTTCTGCCCGACCTTCACCACCTCGCTGGCATCGCGGATGAAATGATCCGCGAGCTGCGAGACGTGGACCAGCCCGTCCTGATGCACGCCGACATCGACGAAGGCCCCGAAGGCAGTGACGTTGGTGACGATGCCCGGCAGCTTCATGCCCGGCTTGAGGTCGGAGGGCTTTTCAACGCCTTCCTCGAACGAGAACAACTCGAACTGCTTGCGGGGATCGCGACCCGGCTTGGAAAGCTCGGCAAGGATGTCCTTCAGCGTCGGCAGACCGACCTCCTCGCTGACATACTTCTGGAGATCGATCTTCTTGCGGGAGGCCTCGTTGGTGAGAAGGTCCTCGACCTTGCAGCCGACATCGGCCGCCATTTTCTCCACCAGGGCATAGCGCTCCGGATGGACGGCGGAGGAATCGAGCGGATGCGCGCCGCCACGAACGCGAAGGAAGCCAGCCGCCTGCTCGAAGGCCTTGTCGCCAAGGCGCGGGACCTTCTTCAACTGCTCGCGCGAGCTGAACGCGCCGTTTTCATTTCTCCAGGCGACGATGTTTTCCGCCAGCGAGGCATTGAGGCCAGAGACATAGGAGAGGAGCTGCTTCGAGGCGGTGTTGATCTCCACGCCCACCGCGTTCACACAGGAAACGACGGTGTCATCGAGACTGGCCTTGAGCGCGCGCTGATCGACGTCGTGCTGGTATTGCCCGACCCCGATCGCCTTGGCATCGAGCTTCACCAGCTCGGCGAGCGGATCCATCAAGCGTCGACCGATGCTCACCGCGCCGCGCACGGTGACGTCTTCATTCGGGAACTCCTCGCGGGCAACATCGGAAGCGGAGTAGATGGAAGCGCCGCTTTCGTTGACCATCACGATGGGGACCGTGATCTTGATTTTCCGAATGAACGCCTCTGTCTCGCGAGAGGCGGTGCCGTTGCCGATGGCGATGGCTTCGATGTCGTATTTCTTCATCATCGCGGTGACCTCGACGGCGGCATCGTAGGCCTGACGATCCGATCCGGCGGTGCAATGCAGCACGGTGTGGTGAAGCAGCTTTCCGGAACGATCGAGCACGACGGTCTTGCAACCAGTGCGGAAGCCGGGGTCGATGGCGAGGAGTCGCTTTTCACCCAGCGGAGAGGCCAGCAGCAGCTCGCGGAAATTGTCGGCGAAGACCTTGATCGCCGTCTCGTCTGCGCGCTTTTTTCCGAGCAAACGCATCTCGGTTTCCATCGATGGCATCAGCAGGCGCTTGCAGCCGTCCTCGACCGCGAGCTTCACCTGGTCGGCGGACTTTCCGTAGCCGGTCACCCAGTCGGACATCGCCAGGCCGGTGATGCGCTCCAGCGGCACCTCCACGCGCATCAGCAGGAAGCCTTCCTTTTCGCCGCGACGGATCGCCAGCAAACGGTGGGACGGGATGGAATTCAACGACTCGCTCCACTCAAAGTAGTCGCGGAACTTCGCGGCCTCGCCGTCCTCCTCCTTGCCATACATGACCTTGGAAACGACGGTCGATTCCTCCTCGTAACGCTGGCGGGCGCGACCACGAAGCGCGGCGTCATCGGCCACGCGTTCGGCAATGATGTCGCGGGCTCCGGCCAGCGCGTCTTCAGCGGTCGGCACTTCCTTTTCCACGTCGACGAACTTCGCAGCCTCGTCGGCGGGGTCGGACGATTGATTGGCAAAGATCCAGTCGGCCAGCGGTTCGAGCCCGCGATCCTTCGCCTTCGTCGCACGCGTCTGACGCTTCGGCCGATACGGCGCGAACACGTCCTCGAGCGCCGACATCGTGGTGGCGGCCTCGACCTTTTTCTTCAGCTCCGGGGTCAGCAGCGAGCGCTCCTCCAGCGACTTCACGATCGCCGTGCGGCGCGAATCGAGCTCGGCAAGCTGCAGCATGCGGTCGCGGATCGTCGCGATCTGGACCTCATCGAGCGAACCGGTCTGCTCCTTGCGGTAACGGGAAATGAACGGAACGGTGGCCCCTTCGGCGAGCAGCTTGGCGGTTGAGGCGACCGAGCGGGCGTTGATCCCGGTTTCGCGGGCGATGGTGTCGAGGTGCTTGAGGGCGGCTTCGTTCGGGGCGTCGGTCATGGGCGGGGCATCTGGGTAGCCAAGGCTCCGGGACTTGGCAACACCGGGAAACTTCCGGGTTGGTTTCCGTTGGCGGCGGTGATTCCAGCGTTGCCGGAGCTGCTCTGGTCGTGTAGGTTGCAGACGTGGTTTCAATCAATCTGGATCCCGAAATGGAGGAACGCCTCAGCCAGCTCGCCCTAAAAACGGGAAGGTCGGTGGCGTTTTTCGCACGCGAAGCCATCGAGCAACACATGGAGGATCTGGAAGACTATTTCCTTGGCCTGGAAGCCCTCCAGAACCCCGGACGAATCTACACTCCCGACGAGGCCAAACGTGAGCTGGGATTATAGAATCAGCGAAAAAGCGCTGAAGCAGCTGAAGAAGCTCGGGCCCGAACCCGCTCGGAGAATTTTCGCGTTTCTCGACTCGCGAATCACAGGATCGCTAGATCCCAGAAATTCGGGAAAGAGACTGAAGGGCGAGCTCTCCGAGTTCTGGCGATACCGGGTTGAAGACTATCGGTTGATTTGCAGGATCGAGGATGACCAGCTGATTGTCCTCGTGATTCGGGTCGGCCATCGACGGGACATCTATGAGGATTGATTCTCTTGAGCGCTCTTCCCGAGATGGAATTGATGAAACGTCCCGTCAGGACGAGAAAATCCGGCCAGGCTGACGAATAGGGCCATGAGCGCTCGCCACTTGCGCCAGAGCCAATCTTCCTCCAAGCTCCATTCGTCATGGATCGCCGCCTTAAGCTCCGCTCCCTCTACCTACTGGCCTTGTTCCAGTTGGTGGCAGGGCCTTTGGTGCTTTTTCAGGTGTCCGTGTTGAGTAAAATGGTCGTCCGCGAGGCCCCCTCGCACGGAATCACCAAGGCGGTGACCCTGGCGTGGAACAGCTCGGAATTCCAATCGGCCCTTTCCGAAACGGACCTGCCCGATCTGGTGAAGTCGAAGCAAACCACTCCGACCTCCGATCCCAAGGCCACCCTCGTGAAAGTGAAGATGCCCTGCATCGATTGGCAGGACGCGCGGCTGGTGTGGGTGAATGCCTCGACCCCTGTTCCGCGAACCGACGGGGCGCGAACATGGACCCCGGCGTGGCCACAGCCGCCGCCTGGGCCGCCGCCGAGGGTGGGATGAGCAGTGCCGGCCATTCGGGCCGGTGAGTTTCAGGCACGTCGCCTGATCCAAACGTGTGCCGTCCGGGCTTTCCCGTGACGAACTCTCGCACCCGTTTCCCTGATTGCATTCCCACCTCTTCCTCCATGAAACCACTTTCCTTCACACTCTCACTTCTCACCGTCGCCGCCCACGCACAGTCCGCTCCTCCAACCGAGCTCGAACCCCTCGTCGTCACCGGGAAATCCGAAAGCCTCGTCGGCATCGCAGGCACCGCCTCGAAAGGCCAGGCCAGCTCCGAGGATCTCGCCGAGCGACCTTTCCTCCGTCGTGGTGAACTCCTCGAACTCGTCCCCGGCGTCATCATCACTCAGCACTCGGGCGATGGAAAAGCGAACCAGTACTTCGTCCGTGGCTTCAACCTCGATCACGGCACCGACTTCTCCATTTCGATGGATGGCCAACCGGTCAACTTCGTCACCCATGGGCATGGCCAAGGCTACGCCGATCTCAATCCGATCATCCCGGAACTCGTCGAAAAGCTCGACTATTGGAAAGGCCCATTCTTCGGCCAGCTCGGAGACCTCAGCACAGCAGGTGCGGCGAAGTTCAACTTCTTCGACACCCTCCCCCAAGGCATTGCCACCGTCAGCATTGGCGAGAACAACTTCTTCCGAGGGCTCCTTGCCGACACGATCGATCTCTCCGATGGAAAGCAAGGGTCCGGCCTCACTTACGGGCTGGAATACAACTACTACGACGGACCCTGGGATCGCGAAGGAAACTCCCAGCGTCTCAACGGTTTCCTCAAATACTTCAAGCAGTCCGGGCCCGATAAATTCAGCCTCACCGCGATGGGCTACGATGGAAAATGGGACTCCACCGATCAGATCCCGCGCCGCGCCATTGACAGCGGATTGATCGGCCGGCTCGGAAATATCGACAACAGCGTCGAGGGAAATTCCAGCCGCTACAGCCTCATGGGCGCTTGGGATCATGAGAACTCCAATGGCCACACCCACGCCGATTTCTACGTCGGCACCTACGACCTCGACCTGTTTTCAAACTTCACTTACTTCCTCAATGATCCGGTCAACGGCGACCAGTTCGAGCAACAGGACAGCCGCGTGTTCGCCGGTGGCGAAGTACGTCGTCAGTGGGACTTCGGCCAAAACAACACCTTCACCCTCGGCCTGCAAACGCGTCACGACTTCATCGACGGCGTCGGCCTTTACAACACCCGCAACCGTGCTCGGCTCAACACCGTCCGCGTCGATGATGTGTATGAGGGAAGCGTTGGTCTATACGCCACCGGTGACTATCACTTGAACGACTGGTTCCGCGTGCAGCCCGGTCTCCGCGCCGATGGTTTCTATTTCGACGTGGACAGCGACAACCCGGCAAACTCCGGCGACAAGACCGCCGGAATCATTAGCCCGAAGCTGAGCCTGATCTTCGGACCGTGGAAGGACACCGAGATCTACGCCAACGCCGGCATGGGCTTCCACAGCAATGACGCGCGCGGTGTGACCATCAGCCAGGATCCCGTCACCGGACTCGCGGCGCAGGCCGTCGATCCGCTCGTCCGCACCTACGGTTATGAACTCGGTGTCCGCACCGAAGCGCTGCCAAACGTCGTCAGCACGCTCGCCCTGTTTTATCTGCACAGCGACTCGGAGTTGATCTACGTCGGCGATGCCGGAACCTCCGAACCCGGCCCGGCTACCAAGCGTTTCGGAGTGGAATGGTCCACCTACTGGCGCCCCACTGACTGGCTGACGATCGACAACGAACTGACCCTCGCCGAAGGCAAGCTCATCGGAGTCGGGTCTGCCGATGAGATCCCCGGTGCCGTACCGGTCACCGTGAACACTGGCATTACCATCGGGAAAAAGGAGGGCCTTTTCGGCAGCCTGCGCGGTCGATATTTCGGGCCCCGTCCCTTGATCGAAGATGGCAGCGTGGAGTCCCGCGCGAGCTTCCAGGTTAATGGACGCATCGGCTATCGGAAAGATGATTGGGAAGTCGCCGTCGACTGCCTGAACCTGCTCGGCCGCAAGGACAACGACATCGAATACTACTACGAATCGCAACTCCCCGGCGAAGTGGCTCCAGTAGGCGACGTGCATTTCCACCCGGCAGAGCCACGGACTTTCCGCGTTTCAGTGACACACCGGTTCTGAAAAATGGGGCCATCATGATCTCGTCATCTAATGAGTGATTCGGAGCTTCCGCAGGGCACGAGAATGGTGAAAGGTGGGCGGGTCGCATGGCCCGCCTGACACTACTCTCGTTCCTCGCAGTGGCGGCCGCCGCCTCGGTGGTGCCACGTTATTTCGTATCCGGCTTCACTCACATCCTGCCGGACGGACTGGACCACATCCTTTTCATCCTCGCGCTATTCTTTCTGTCCCGCAGCTTTGGGGTGCTGCTGGTTCAACTGACGCTCTTCACCCTCGGGCACTCGCTGACCCTCGGACTCGCGCTGCATGGACTGGTTTCCGTGCCGACTGCCTTCGTCGAGGTCGCCATTGCACTAAGCATCTCATTCGTCGCGATCGAAAACCTGTTCCTTGATCGCATCAGCCGCTGGCGACCGTGGCTCGTCCTTGGCTTCGGATCGATCCATGGACTCGGATTTGCCCACACCTTCAATGGCACCACCCTGAGCGAGGGCGATTTCCTGCCCGCACTTTTCAGCTACAACCTCGGAATCGAGGCCGGACAAGTCGTGGTCGTCGGGCTGGCCTATGCCTCCGTCGCTGCGTGGTGGAAACGCGATCTCTACGTGAAACAAATCGCCCGCCCAGCCTCCACCGTCATTGCTCTCACCGGCTTTTATTGGGCGGTCGAAAGGTGTTTTTGAAATCCTTGGACTGCGTGCAGCCCAAGTTTAGACAATCATCCCCCACCCCAATCCCAACAACGCACAAACCCCGATCACCGGCATCAGCCCGATCTTGAAGCGCTGCATCGCAATGAAGGCCGCGACCGCGACAACAGCGATGAAGACATCCAGTTTCCCATCCGGAGTCGGCCACAGAGCTTTCATGGAAAAGTTCACTCCGAGGTTCAGGATCACGCCGACCACCGCCGCCGTGATGGCTGTTAGAGCGGCACCAAGTCTGGGTTGATCACGGAGTTTCTCGACATGGGGTGCTCCGAGGAAAACGAACAGAAAGCACGGCACAAAGGTCGCCCACGTCGTGACCAGCGCGCCGACCGCCGCGCCCATCAGCGGCGAGAGCCCGCCCGGATGCTGCCAGCCGCCGACGAAGCCGACGAACTGCAGCACCATGATCAGCGGCCCCGGCGTGGTCTCCGCCAGCGCCAGCCCGCTCATCATTTGCGGATGCGAAAGCCAGCCGTATTTCTCCACCGCCTGCTGCGCGACGTAGGGCAACACCGCGTAGGCACCTCCGAAGGTCACCAGCGCGGCCTTGCTGAAAAAGACCCCCTGTTGGAAACCGGTGCCGCTCCAGCCGAGCCAGGCTCCAAGCCCAAGAATCGGCAGCCACCACAGCACCAGGCAGAGCGAGACAATTCCAAAGCCACGCTTCCACGTCGCGACCGGTGACGGAGGCAGCACGAGAAATCCATCGTCCCCACCAGATCCGGAGCCATGCCCCTTCCCTGCCGGAAATTGCGAAGGCGCGACCTGCTTTCCGATCCATCCGATCAGCGCGGCCGACGCGATGATGAGCACAAACGAGACGTGGAAAAAAAAGATCGCGATGAACGAAGCCGCAGCCATCGCCCAGAGGGTCGGACTCTTTAGTGCCTTCTTCCCGATCCTCAGCACCGCCTCCGCCACCACTGCGATGACCGAGGCAAGGAGCCCGTGGAAGATCGCCGCCAGCCACGGCAGATGCCCACCCGCCATGTAGAGCCAACTCAGGCCGAAGAGGATGAACATCGACGGCAGGACGAACAACACGCCCGCGCCCAAGCCACCACGCCAGCCATGGAGACGCCAGCCGAGATAGGTCGCGAGCTGTTGCGCCTCCGGCCCCGGAAGCAGCATGCAGTAATTCAACGCGTGCAGGAAATGGATCTCGGAAATCCAGCCGCGTTTCTCGACCAGCTCCTTGTGCATGATCGCGATCTGCCCCGCCGGCCCGCCGAAGCTGATGCAGCCAAGTTTCAGCCAGTAGCGGAGGGCTTCGCGGAGGGTCGGAAAGGCGGGTGGTGTGGTGTCACTCATCGGGTTCATTCAGTGGAAATTCATTTGCCGCTGATCGACCGGTGCAGGCCATCGATCAGGCTCCAGCCGCGCTGGAGGATCTCGTCATCAGTCAGGCCCATCTGCCTCCAGCCGCGAAGCACCGCCAGCAGCCCGAGTCCCTCGACTTTGGGATATTTTCCGTCCTCCACATCGGCGGCGTGGATGATCGCGGCAAGTTCAGCCAGTCCCTTGCCGCGCAGGCCGAAGCGGCGCAGCAGTGTCTCGAATGTGCAGTCATCACCTTCATGGCCGAAGTCCGCGTTGACCATGTCGTAGCTCACGGCATCGGGAAACGCCCCTCGATCTTGGGAAAAGACAAACGTCGCCGCAGGATCGATATGGTGACGAATCAGCCACGCCGAAGCCACCCGATCCAGCTCTGGTCGCGGACGTGTCTGCCACTGCCGCTTCTGGTAATCCTTCGCCTTCACCTTCGGGCCCTTGGTTGAAATTCCCGACGGCACCGGAAGTAGGGCCTGCAAGGCATCCGCCACATCGCGTGCGACCGGACAGTCAAAGAAATCGATCCGCCGCACCGCCTGATAGCGGCTCTTGAGGCGTTCCACTTCTGCCGCCTCGGGCTCCGCCTTGCGTGATTTCGCGGGGCGCAGGGCCTTCACCGAAAGAAGGATTTCCCGGTAGTCGGATGCCCTCGACTCCTGAAACAGGTCAATCACCTCTTTATCGGAAAGTGCATCCACTTGGGCCGCACGTAGGAGAGTGGCATCTCCGCCGTTCTGCCTCACCGACTGAGCCAGCCATTGAAACGATTCCTCGTGCTCCGGGCGATCCGGCAAAATGAAAGCAGATGTTTTCAGGGAAACCGCACCCAAGCGCTTGAGTTGGCGCCAGACACTCAGCCGGGTCGATGCCTGCTTCGCGGGCAGGGTGTAGAGGAGGATCAGCCAGCAGGTCTCAGGCATCCCAGCGGACTACCAGCCTGAAACAGGTATTTCAATTCTTTCTTGCTGATCGCTTGATGGTATTCCTATGGTGGGATTTCATGAAACGCTCCACCTTCAGGATTCCCGCCATCGTCCTTGCCGTTGCGGCCCTTGCCTCGCCTCTGCATGCCGCGCTCGACACCGCGAAGATCGAATCCATTTCCGGTCTGAAGGGCACCGCCAACGAAGCGGAGGGAACCTTCAAGCTCACCTCGCCGCGCACCGATGTGAAGATCTCCGTGGATGGCTGGGCGATGTCGCCCTTCATGGGACTCACGACCTGGGTGGCCTTCAAGGAGGGCGTGAAATCCGAAGCCATGTGCGCGGGTGACATCGTTGTGTTCGAAGACGAGGTGAATCCCGTCATGTCGGCCGCGCTCGATGCCGGACTCTCCGTCACCGCGCTGCACAACCACTTTTTCGATGACGAACCGAAAGTCTATTTCATGCACATCGGCGGTGAGGGCACGCTGGATGCCCTGGCAGGCGCGGTGAAATCGGCACTCTCCGCTCAGAAGCAGGTCCGTTCGGTATCCGCCCAACCGCAGCGCACCTTCAACGGCGCGTCCGCTCCAGCGAAAAACGAGATCACCGCCGCCACGCTTGATGCCCTGCTTGAGACCAAAGGAACGGCCAAGGACGGCATGTACAAAGCCGTCTTCGGTCGCATCGCCAAGATGCCCTGCGGCTGCGAGATGGGGAAGGAGATGGGCGTCAACACCTGGGCCGCCTTTGCCGGAACCGATGACAACGCCGTGATGTGCGGCGACTTCTGCGTCCGCGAAAGCGAGCTGCAATCGGTCCTCAAATGCCTGCGCGGAGAAGCCATCAACATCGTGGCAATCCACTCCCACATGAGCGGCGAGGAGCCCCGCTACCTCTTCCTCCACTACTGGGGGAAAGGCGAAGCGGCCAAGCTCGGCGGCAGCCTGAAGAAGGCACTCGGACTGCTCGACGCGAAGCCATGAACCGCAAGCGAGTAGAGCTTCACCCGGTCATCTTCAGCCTGCTTGCTTCCACCGCACTGGCCAGCGCGGCGGATACGGAATCGCCCACGCTTCAGCAGACGATCCTCCTCCCCGGTGTGACCGGACGCTTCGATCACGCGGCGTCGGATCCGACCACGCACCGGCTGTTTTTCGCCGCCCTCGGCAATGACACGCTGGAGATCGTCGACACCTCGGCAGGCAAGCACCTCCACTCCCTGACCGGTCTCAGAAAACCAACCGGCGTGTTGTTTCTCGCCGGCGCGAACCTGCTGGTGATCGCGAACGGAGCGGATGGCACCTGCCGCTTTTACGACGGCACCACCTATGCGGAAAAGGGCCGCGTGACGGAGGTCGATGACGCGGACAATCTTCGTTACGACGAGAAATCCAATGTCATCTATCTTGGTTACGGCGACGGCATGATCGGGAAAATCGATCCCGCCACGATGAAGCTCGTCGGCCACATTGCGCTGCCCCATCACCCCGAGGCCTTTCAACTGGAACAAAACGGCCCGAGGATCTTCATCAATATTCCGGAAGCCCGGCAGGTTGTGGTGGCGGATCGCCTCCATGAAAAAGTGATCGCGACCTGGCCTTTGAATGCCGTCGGAGGAAATTTCCCGATGGCGCTTGATGAAGCCCATCAGCGGCTGTTCATCGGCTGTCGCAGCCCGGCCCGACTGGTGGTGATGAGCCTGATAGACGGCCATCTTCTTTCAGACATCGCCCTGTCCCAGGACACCGATGATCTCTTCTACGTCGCCAGCAGCCAGCGCCTGCATGCAAGCTGCGGCGAGGGCTTTCTCGATAGTTTCGATGCTCCCCTGGAAGGTCCATTGAGCCATGTTGGCCACTCCACCACACGCTCCGGAGCACGGACCAGTTTTTTCATTCCAATCGTCCATCAACTCTACCTCGCGGTCCCGCAAAGGGAGGGACATGATGCTGAACTGAGAGGATATTCGTTTCCCAAACCCGTCCAACCTTGATCAGGCCTGAGCCTCACCCCTGGACTTTCCACCGCCCCATCCCAGCATCGTCACCACGAGCGTGATGGCGGCGAACACCCAGGCGGTTTTTGAAAATCCCAGAGCAGTTGTCAGGAACCCGGCCAAGGGATAGGTCAGCCCCCATCCGGCATGACTGAGGGCGAAATGGGCCGCGTAGATGTGCGGGCGCTCTTCGCCGAGGCTGTTTTCCGCGAGGAGTTCGCTGCCCCGGACGCCGAGGATGCTGTAGCCTGCGCCAATCAACCACCACGCGGCCATGACGGGCGCGTAGGCAGGGGCGAGTGCCACCGTGATCAGGGCCAGCAGCATGCCCGGTCCGGCGGCGTGAACACTGAGGTCGCGCAGTGACGTTGGGAATCTGGAATACAGCAGCGCCCCGCAGACCGAGCCGATTCCGAAAGAAGCCATGATCCAAGCGTAGGCGGTGTCGCTCAAGGCCAGCTCGTTTTTCACCAGATCAACAGTCGCCACGATCACGAAGGCTCCGGCGATGCTGGTTTGAAGGGCAAGGAAAAGCGAGCGTCGCAGTTGTAGGCGGTGGAACATGGCCTTGAGGCCGTGCCCGACCGACACGGGAGCTTTCTTTTCAGTGGAAACCGTTTCCGCAGCCAGCCGTGGCAGTCCGATGATGAGGGCGGCGCTGATCAGGAAGGTGACACCATCGACGATGAAATTGCCACGAAACCCAATGAGGGCGATCACGAAGGCCGCGATGGATGGGCTGAGGATGTTGGCGGTATCGTAGGCAATCGAGCCGATGGCGGCCGCTTTGGGATATTGCTCGCGCGTCACCACATCCGGGATCACCGCCCGGTAAATCGGGGTGAAGATCGCCGAGCCAAGGTTCAGCAGCACCGCGAGGGCGTAGATCTGCCAGACGGAATCCGCGAAGTAGAAGCCGACCAGCACGCCGCAGCGCATGAGGTCGGAGAAGACCATCGCCCGGCGTGCACCCCATTTCGCCGCCACCTGGCCCGACCAAGGCGAGCAGAGGACGATGACAACGATGCGGATGGCGAGGGTGATTCCCAGCACCGTCGAAGCAGAGGCTCCGACGAGTTGATGGGCCAGCAGACCAAGGGCCAGCGAGGAAAGCCCGCTGCCGAACAAACTCAGGGCGTGGGCCCAGAAGAGCTGTTGGAAGATGCGGTGCCTCCAGAGGGATGGGCTGGCGTCAGTAGGAGTGCTCATGGGGCTTTTTTCGCGGTGGCTATTCGATCGTGGTAAATCCGCAAGCAGGTTCCAAGGAGGCATTCCGCCGGTTCAGGCGACTGTTCTCGGTGATGCATGACGCCCTGCTTCGCCTTCCGGGCTGTCTTCGGGGTCGTGACGGCTGCGGAAAATCCGGTAGAGGCCGGGAAGAACGATGAGGGTCAGGAGGGTCGAGGAAATAATCCCGCCGATGACTACGGTGGCCAGCGGGCGCTGGACTTCCGCCCCAGTGCCGGTGGCGAGTGCCATCGGGACGAAGCCGAGGGAGGCGACAAGTGCGGTCATAAGCACCGGGCGCAGACGCATGAGCGCGCCCTGGATGACGGCTTCATCGAGTGCCATGCCGTCTTTCCGCAGGTCGTTGATGAAGGAAATCATCACCAGTCCGTTGAGCACGGCGACGCCTGATAGAGCGATGAAGCCGACGCCAGCGGAGATCGACAGCGGGATGTCCCGCAGCCACAAGGCGAGAATGCCGCCGGAGAGTGCGAGCGGGACGCCGGTGAAGACAAGCAGCGAGTCCCTCACGTTGCCGAAGGTCATGAAGAGCAGCGAGAAAATCAGGACGAGCGCGATGGGCACGACGATTTTCAACCGCTCCGACGCGGAGATGAGCTGCTCGAAGGTGCCGCCCCAGGTGATCCAGTTGCCGGGCGTCAGTTCCACTTCCCGCGTTTTCTCCTGGGCTTCGGCGACGAAGGAACCGAGGTCGCGGCCACGCACGTTGGCAGTGACCACGACGCGACGCTTGCCGTTCTCGCGACTGATCTGGTTGGGACCGGGACCGACTTCGAAATCGGCGAGTTCACCGAGTGGAACGAAGGCGGGTGTGCCATCCGCCGCGGCGACAGGAATTCTAACGGGTATCTGTTTCCACGCGTCCATGTCGGTGCGGAGGTTTTCCGGAAGCTGCACGACCAGCGGATAGCGGCGGTCGCCCTCGAAAATCTCGCCGACTTTCTGTCCTCCGATGGTGATGGCGATGACTTCCTGCACGTCGGATACATTGAGGCCGTAGCGGGAAAGCGCGTCGGGCTTCATGTTGACGCTGAGCAAAGGCAGGCCGGTAATTTGTTCGACACCGATGTCTTCCGCGCCGGGAATCTTCTCCAGGATCTTGCCGATCTCCTTGCCCTTTGCCAGCAGCTCATCGAGATCGTCGCCGAAGATTTTTACGGCCACATCGCTGCGGACACCGGCGATGAGTTCGTTGAAGCGCATCTGGATGGGCTGGAGAAATTCGTATTTAGTGCCAGGCACCTGTTCGAGTGAGTCGGACATTTTCTGGATGAGTGCCTGTTTGGACATCGTGGGGTCCGGCCATTGGGCGCGTGGTTTGAGCATCACGAATCCGTCCGCCACGCTCGGTGGCATCGGATCGGTGGCAACTTCGGCGGTGCCGATTTTCGAGAAAGTCTCGGCGACTTCCGGGAATTTCATGAAGGCCTTCTGCACCGAATTCTGCATGTGGACGGCCTGCGAAAGACTGGTGCCGGGTACGCGCAGGCTGTGGACGGCGAGGTCGCCTTCATCGAGATTCGGGATAAATTCGCTGCCCATCCGGCTGGCTAACAAAAGGCTGAGCGCGACGACCACGGCGGCGGCCGTGGCGACGATGCCGCGATGGGCAACTGAGACTTTCAGC
>JANOBS010000155.1:0-5039 GCA_031411755.1 Luteolibacter sp.
CAATTTGGCTCATTGGGTCATCGCGGCTGAGTCTGTCCAAGGATTCCACAATGAGGTAAGACCCTCGTGGAATTGTTCCGTCTTTAATCGCGGCTAGAAGATCTCCTAAACGTCCCTTTTCCCTGTTTCGGCTCCTGAAAGCCGAAAGCCCCTCGTCAAGGAACCTCTCCTCTGACAGATTCAGTCCATGCTTTTGGCAGTATTCCTTAGTTTTCTCGAATTGCCGTCTGAACGAATCTCCCCACTTTTGTTCAGGTGTTGAAAAACGAATGTAGGAAATCGCAAGTGGTTCATTCATAGCGGCTTTGGTGAAAATGCCACCCCATCCAAAATGGTCAAGGAAATAGGTCACAACAGGTTGATGGTCGGGCCTCCTGGCACCGGAAAGTCGATGCTCGCAAAGCGCATGGCCACCATCATGCCGGACATGACCGAGGACGAGGCGATCGAAACCACGAAGATCCACTCGATCACCGGCCTGCTGGATCCGAAGCGGGCCTTTCTAACAACACGTCCTTTCCGCGCACCGCATCACACGATTTCCGATGCCGGTCTGCTGGGTGGCGGCACCAATCCCGGGCCGGGTGAAGTCTCCCTGGCGCATCATGGCGTATTGTTTCTCGATGAGCTGCCGGAGTTCCGCCGACAGACACTCGAGGTCATGCGCCAACCGCTGGAGGATGGCGATGTAACGATTTCCCGTGCGGCAGGGTCACTGACTTTTCCCGCAAGGTTCATGATGGTCGCGGCGATGAACCCTTGCCCCTGCGGCTACTACGGCGACCCGAAGCGGCAGTGTCGCTGCTCACCTGGGCAAATCGAGCGCTACCGCCAGCGGATCAGCGGACCCTTGCTGGACCGCATCGATCTCCACGTCGAGGTGCCGCTTGTGGATTTCCGCGAGCTTTCCTCGGATACGAAAGGCGGTGAATCCTCTGCCGTCATCCGCGACCGTGTCCGGCAGGCGCGCGAGGTCCAGACCAGCCGATTCAAGGGCAAAACCGTCATCACGAACTCCGCCATGGGCACACGCTTGGTCCGTGAGCACTGCAAGCTCGAAACGGAAGCAAACGCCTATCTTGAACAAGCGATGGAGCAGCTCAATTTCTCCGCCCGCGCCCACGACCGAATCCTGAAAGTCGCCCGCACTCTGGCGGACCTCGGAGGATCAGGAGACATCCGCACGCAGGACATCCTCGAGGCGATTCAGTATCGTTCGCTCGACCGGACCTTGTTTTCATGAGCTTGAGTCATTCCAGTGTTGCCGATCTGACTCCTTTCTCCACCAGTTACGCTCAATCCCTGAAGTAGAGGGCGAATTCAAGCGGCCAGCGCATACCTCCGGCAGGTCAAGTGCCTGTCGATCCTTGTGGGCGCTGAGATGATCCATGACGAGGCTGTCGCCAGGTTTGAGCGTGGCCAGATGGATCTCCTTCCCATAGGAGCGAAGCACCTCTGAGTTGAGCGCGCCTTCGACCGTCATGCAGGCGGTGGAGTCATCCTGACGGATCGACCCGATCATCGAGGTGGACCACCAACAACCGCAGGACGCGCTGGAATGAAGGCGCTTGCCGGGAGGGCTGCGGGCGCGGGCGACGTCAGACCGGAGGATGCGCTGCCGGAACCTCATTGGGGACAAGTGTTCAAATGACGTAAACGGCCCCTTGATTCTTTAACTTTCCCAAAGTATCAAGGCGCCCTCCCGAATGGCCCGGCACCGCTCCATCAAGCTTTCCGACCGACTGTCGAAAAACCGTCGGCGCGAACGATTATCGTTCGGCGAGGTCCTGCGCGCCGCCAACCAGCGTGCCCACGATCAGGCCAACCGCCGGATCGGAAAGCGTGGTCAAAAGTCGATCCAGGCCGCCATCGCCTCCTCCGGCCCGACGCAGTCCGCCGCACCCGCGATCGAGCACGATCTGGAGCACATGCCATTCATCAACCGCCTCATGCGGTGGATCTGCGGCCTGATCCTGATCCCCTTCGGCTGGGTCACCACCTGGACCTTTTTCGGGCAATTCTCCCACGCCGCCATCGACCGCGGCTTTTGGCAAACTTCCGCCTTCTGGTACTTTGCCACCGGCTCCCTTCTCATGGCCGGCTGGTTCCTTTCCGGACTGCTCCAATCGGTGTTCCTCTACCTCTACGTCCTCGGTCACGAGCTCACCCACGCGATGTTCGTTTACCTCTTCCGTGGAAAGGTCACCGACTTCCACGTCAGCCTCGAAGGCGGCTACATCACCACCAACAAGACCAACCTGGTCATCGCGCTTTCGCCGTATTTCGTCCCCTTCTGGTCGGTCGTCGCAGTCGCCATTTTCCTGCTCTTCCGGCACACCACCGGCCTTCCAGTCCATGCCGACAAGGTTCTCTTCGCCGCCATCGGCATCACCTGGACCTTCCACTTCGTCTGGACCCTGTGGATGATCCCGCGCGACCAGCCTGACCTGAAGGAAAACGGCACCTTTTTCTCCCTCGTTGTCATCTACCTGGCCAATCTCCTCGTGATGGCCCTACTCCTCTGCCTCGCGGCCGATTCCCCCTGGCAGAGCGCCAAGGACTTCGCCCACGAATGGGTCCGCCACGCCGCCGTGTGGAGCGAGATGGTCTGGCTCTGGTTCCGCGAGGGAAGATGAGAGTCGAAAGTCTGAAGGTCGAAGGTCTTAAAGTCGGAAGACTCTTCCTCTGGGACGTTCAGACTTTCGGCCTTCAGACCTTTGACGTCTCACAAAACCGTCACTCTTCCCGAAATGCGGGCTCAGGGAAAAAGGTTAGGTTCCGGGTGTTGACCCCTTGCACGCCATGAACGACCTCATCCACCCGACGCCCATCCCCGACACCACTCCAGTTGTCTCCGAACTCGCCTTCGGAGAAATCTGGGACTCCGCCGCCATCGCCGAACTCATCCGCTCGAAATCCAGCCTGGGAGAAACCCCGGCCTTCCTCTTTCTTGGAAAATTCGAGACCGCCCTCCTCCGACAGCACCTTGCAGAGGCTTTCGGCGAGGAAGCCGTCGCCACCCTTAAGGCCAGCTACTATAAAGGAATCGAAGTCGTCCCGCTGGAATGCGAGTCCTTCGTCTTCGCCGGAGGCCGGAAAGTCCGCCGCATCCTACAAGACCCCATCTCCCGCCGCCCCGCCTGGCAGGACCGGGAAATCTCGGGCCTCTGGAAGCTCCGAATTGACTGAGCTTTGAACTTTCCAAATTTCCGCTTTCCAAATCTCAGCTTTCCTGCATCCTCCCGCCCCTGCCGCGTCGGAAACGTGGAGGAACCGCATTCTCATGAAAAAGGATCTTCATCCCAAATACAGCCCGGCCGTGTTCGTCGACATGACGACCGGTGCGCGCTTCATCACCCGTTCCTACAAGGAGTCGGCCAAGAAGGAAGTCATCGACGGCGTTGAGCACAACGTCATCTCGATGGGCATCACCTCGAACTCCCACCCGTTCTTCACGGGCCAGAAGCAGTTCGTCGATACCGAAGGTCGCATCGACAAGTTCACGAAGCGCTTCGGCGCTGTCCGTCGCGTCGGCAAGCCAAAGCTCGACGCCTGATGCCACTCACCGGAGCTCCTCCGGTGACAACGGTTTTCCCAAAACGCCCGTCCGCACTCCGCGGACGGGCGTTTTGCTTGGCGTCGCGCCCTTCCAACGCTTTGCTCCACCCGTGCTCGCGAAACGCATCATCCCCTGTCTCGACGTGACCGACGGCCGCGTCGTCAAAGGCGTCAACTTTGTCGACCTCATCGATGCTGGCGACCCGGTCGAGTGCGCCATGGCCTACAACGCCCAGGAGGCCGACGAGCTCGTCTTTCTCGACATCACCGCCTCGTCCGACAACCGCAACACGATGGTCGACGTGGTCCGCCGCACCGCCGAGCACTGTTTCATCCCCCTCACCGTTGGTGGCGGCATCCGGACGGTCGACAATATGCGGGAAATGCTCTGGGCCGGCGCGGACAAGGTCGGCGTCAACACCTCCGCCGTGAACAACCCCTCGCTCGTCGATGCCGGAGCCAAGGCCTTCGGCAGCCAGTGCATCGTCGTCGCCATCGACGCGAAGCGCGAGGGCCCGGGAAAATGGGGAGTCTACACCCACGGCGGCCGCACCCCGGTCGGGCTCGATGCTGTCGAGTGGGCGAAGGAGGTCTGGCGTCGCGGTGCCGGGGAAATCCTACTCACCAGCATGGACTCCGACGGCACCCAAGCCGGCTACGATCTTGAACTCACCGCCGCGGTTTCCAGAGCTGTGGGCATTCCGGTCATCGCCAGCGGCGGCGCGGGCAATCTCGACCACATGGTCGATGTGCTGGAAAAAGGCCAGGCGGATGCCGTGCTCGCGGCCAGTATTTTCCACTTCGGAAAGCACACCGTCGGCGAGGCGAAGCGACACTTCGCAAAGCTTGGCATTCCAGTCCGGCCACCGGTTTCCGCCTCGGTTCTCTAAAAAGATTTTTTCTTGCGTCGCTGTTTGCTCTAGCTCATATGCTTGTGTGTTCACACGGCACATGGGGTGGGAACACGCTTCGCTGGTCTTACGCCATGGTCTCAGGAAGCGATTATGTGATGGCGTAATCTGAGAATAGACGAAAATGGACATTTACGTGGGCAACCTGCCCTACACCGCGACGGAAGAAGACATCACTGGTCTCTTTGCCTCGTTTGGCCCGGTCGAACGGGTCAAAATCATCACAGACCGTGAAACCGGACGCTCGAAGGGATTCGCGTTTGTGACCCTCGGTGACCAGAGCCAGATTGAAGCGGCCGTTGAAGCCCTCAACGAATACGACCTCCAGGGCCGTGCCCTCCGCGTCAACGCATCCGAGCCCAAGGAAAACAAGGGCTTCGGTGGCGGCGGCGGCGGCGGTGGTTATCGCGGCGGTGGTGGTGGTGGTGGCTACGGCGGTGGCGGCGGTGGCGGCTACAAGGGTGGCGGCGGCGGCGGTGGCTACAAAGGTGGCGGCGGCGGCGGTGGCTACAAGGGTGGCGGCGGTGGTGGCGGCTACAAAGGTGGCGGCGGCGGCGGTGGCTACAAAGG
>JANOBS010000156.1:0-9871 GCA_031411755.1 Luteolibacter sp.
GAGCGTGAGGACCCAGGCTCCGAGGATGTGTATCACGACGGTGTAGCCGACACCCATGCCCGCCGTCGGCGGTGGAGGCGGTCATGCCGTTGCTGCCGATCGCCTTCAGACTACTTCATTTAGAGTTGCCTGAAGGGTGAGACACTGAGGACAAATCAGGGATTTGTGACCATCAGGCGCATCATGCGCTTGGGATTGCCGCTGCTGGGAACCAGGTCGCCGATCTTCACGCTGACCGGGCCGGTGCCGCTGGTGATGATGTGGCTGGTGCCGCCGCCGAGCCAGGTCCATGCGCCTGCTCCGGTCTTCGAGGCGACCGAGGTCCAGGTTCCGAGATCATCAGTGGCCTGGACGGTGTAGGTGATATCGGTTGGATTTGGATTCTGAAGGCTGAAGGTCAGCGCGAGTCGGTCGGTGAGCAAGGCATCGACATCGCCGATGAGGGCGGATGGTGCAGAGGAGGATCCGTTGGCACCGGTGCCGATTGTCGGGTCGGTTCCGAGGGCATACTCGACGAGGTTTTGCACGCCGTCGTTGTCGTAGTCCGCATTGTCGGCAAGATTGCCGGTGGTGCTGGTGGTGCCGAATTCGGCCAGACGCCAGGTGTTGACCGGTGTCTGGGGCTGTAGGATGCGCACCCGGTAGGCGAGAACAACGGTGTCGTTTTCAAGGCCGGAGTTGTAGCTTTGCAGGGTGCCCGAGGCATCCAGATACTTGCCTGTGGCGCTGAGGAAGTCGTTGTCGTTCCCGACGAAGAGGAAGTAGTCGTTCGGGTTGGCCACGTCGCCACAGGAGACAAGGCTGAGGGCCTCCCATTTTTCACAGAGCGTGTTGATGTCTCCCGGTGCGGTGTTGAGGTTGAGTCCGAACTTGGCGACTTCCGCAATGTTGAGGTCGAGCTTGCCGAGAAGGTTGAGCGCCTCGGTCCAGGAAATCGGCGTCACGGTGGGATTGAGGACGCCACCGGGTGCGACCGCGTTTCCTTCGGCGTCGTAAGGGCCGTCGATGTTGGTGGCGTTCGAGAGATCGGCGAGAAGGATCGACTTGAAGACCGGACTGCCGGCAGCGCCACGACCATTGCCATCGCGGGAGAGGATGAGAAGCTGGTGATCGTTCAAGGCGAGGATCGAGCTCTGGGCAGCGTTGCGGTTGACGGTGCTGCCGTTCGTGGTGGAGCCGGTGTCGTCGACGCGTGGGAGCTGGATCAGATACTGGGCAACTGGATCGCTGGGCGTATCGTTCGTGCCGACATCATAGACGATCAGTCGCGTGTTCGAACGGCCTTGATTTCCGGAGCCTGAATCCTGGATTGTGGCACTTTGAAGGAGTCCGAAGAGCTTGGTGCCGTCCGGGCTTTGGGCGATGCCTTCCATGCCTTGGTTGATGCGGCGGCCGTTCGTCGGAGGATCGGCCTGGAAGTTGATCGTGCCGGTGGGCGAGTGGGGGACAAGCGCGGCCGGAATCTGAAGCTGACCGTCGAGCTGCTTGGCGGCGTTGAAGTGGTAGATGCAGCCCGCATACTCATCGCCGATCCAGCCACTGCCGGACTTGCCGCTGCGGTTGTCGAGGGCAAGGCCTTCGGAGTCGAGCGTGAGGCGGTTGTTCACCGTGCCATCGCTTTGGGTGCTGTCTCCAGAGGCGATTGGGACGGAGGTGCCGAAGAGCGAGGTGCTGCCATTGGCGAGGAGTCCGGTGGTGAAGACCGGCGCGGTGCCAGAGTTGCCATCGTGATCGTAGGTGAAACGGGTGGAACCGGTGAAGGTCATCGCCACCTGGTTCTGTGCCGTCGTTGGTGTGGACGAGGTGTAGGGCGTGAAGGTGAAGCTGAACGCGTTGATGCGTGCAGCGTAGTTCGAGAAGATCGCGCCGTTGTTGTAGCCACGATCCGGCAGGGTGTTGAAGGTGCCGCTGAAGGTGCCGTCGAGGTTCTTCGTGAAACCGCTGACCTGGAGGTCGGAGATCGAGCCGAGGGATTCACCAGTGGAGGGATCGACGGCATTGGCTGGAATGCGACCGACTCCCTGGAGCCCGAGATTCACGAACTGCGTGCCATTCACCGTGACGCCCGCTGCGGGCCAGGTGTCGGTGTTCGGCACAAGGACGTCGCGGTTTCCAGACGCGAGGGGAGTGGTCACCACCGGCTCGTCATTGAGGATGGTGCCGATGCCTTGAGCGTCGGAGATGGTGGTGGACCCGACGGAGTTGACGAGGTTGGAAAGGTTGACGAGAACGGTTTCATCCGGCTCGAAGGTGGTGTCTCCCAGCACGGTGACGCTGACCGGTTGGGTGAGGGCTCCACCGGCGGCGAAAGTCAGGGTGCCCGAGGTGGCGGTGTAGTCGCCGGGCTGCGTGGCGGTTCCGTCTGCGGTGGCATAGTCGACGCTGAAACCGGTGGAGCTGTCGCTGCGGGTGACGGTGAAGCTGAGTGTGGTGGTTCCACTGTTCCCTTCCGTGACGACGACATCGTTGATGCCAAGAGTGGCCCCGGCGGTGCCTCCCACATTGAAGGTCCAGTCACCGGCTGCACCAGGAGCGATCGCTTCCCAGTTGCTTGCGGTGTTTCCGATGGCGGTCAACAATTGGGAGACGCTGCCGGTGTAGGTGGCCCCGGTGGTCTTGTAGCGCGAGGCGGAACCGGTCGGGCTGATGAAGCTGGTCCCGGCAGTGAAGCCGAATGGGCGGGCGCTCGGACTGCTGCCGATTTTCACGCTGTAGATGAAGGCCGTCGGCGTGGTGGCGGTGATGGAACTGGCGGTGTAGATCTGGATCTCTTCGTTGTTGTTGCCGAGCCCAAATGACGAGGTGCTGCTCCAGTCATAGGTGGTGGTCGAGACGGCGGTGGCACCCCAGGGAAGGATGATGACCGTGCCCTTCGGAATGCTCTGACCGCTTTTCACGGTGAAGGAGGCCTCACCTTCGGCAAGGTCGGTGAAGGCGGTTTCATCCGCCGTGGCGACCTCGTTGTCGCTCACATAGAACGTGGTTCCGGCGGTCAGATCCTTGAGGAAGAGGATCGCGAACGAGTCGGGGGCGCCGGAGGTGTTGTAGCCGATCACGGCGATGTCGCCGGCGGCGAGTGTCGTCGGAACGGGGGTGATGGTCAGGACGCGGTCCACCGAGGTGGCGGAGGAGTAGTTTGAATTGCCGGATTGCGATGCAGTGATCGTGGTCGTGCCGACACCGGTTGGAGTCACGGTGCTGCCTGAGATGGTGGCCACGGTTTCGTTGGAACTCGCATAGCTGACGGCCAGCCCGGAACTCGAAGTGGCGGTCAGAGCGAAAGGCGCATCGCTCACGGACTTGTTGAGGAGTGCCGCGAAGGTGATCGTCTGCGAAGCCTGCGTGATGTCGCCGGTCAATCCCGTCGGCTGGGTCAGGGAGTAATTGGCACTGTCCGCACCGGCGAGGGTGGAGGTGGACGTGACCGCGATGCCTGTGCCCACATTGGCATCGGCGAAAGTGCCGGTGCCAGCCAGAGTGACCACATCCGGAGAGACGATGCCATCAAGGGTGCCGGTGACGGTCGCGGTCGACGTGGCATTGTAGGGACGACTGGTGACGGAGGCACCGGTGAGGGTGAGCGCCTTTGCCGTGATGTCCGCCGTGAGGCCTGAGGGCTGGGTGACCGTGTAATTGCCGGAAGGAGCTGTGTAGCCGGAGACGGTGACGGGTTTCGAAGTGCCGACGGTTTTCGTGGCGAAGCTGGCGACTGGGGTCCCTGCGACGCTGAATGACTCGGAGTTTTCAAGGCCTGCGTAGACAGCGGTTCCAGTGAGCGTGGCAACAAGGGAGCCGTCATACTCGCGGCTGACTCCGGAAAGTCCGGTGATGGTGAGATCCTTCGGAGCTACCGTGCTCGATGCGGTTACGACCGTCTGCGAGGTGGCTCCACCGCCAGAGATGGTGACATCTCCGGAATAGGTGGCGGCCGCCGAGGTGGCGGAGAGTCGGACGTAGATCGGGGTGCTGGAAACCGTGCCACTGGTCGCGGTGAGAGTGAGGCTGGCCGAGTAGCCGGAGCCAAGGGTGGTTGAAACCTGGAAGCCCGTTGGGGCGGAGACGGAAAGATCGCCCATCAGGTTCCCGCCGGAAACGGTGAAGCTCGTCGGTGAAGTACTGGCAGTGCCGTAGATTGTGCTGACGGATGAGAGGGTTCCCACGGCAGTGATCGTTGGTGCAGCGCTGACGGTGATGTCGCCGGCCACGTAGGAGAGCGAGTAGTTTGAGGCATTGAAGGATCCACCGATGGCGGCAGATACGGAGACCGTCCCGGGATAAGCTCCGGCAGCGTCGCCCGCTGCGGCTCCTGTTCCGTAGTTGATGGTGACCGAACCGATCGTTTCCGCTCCGACGAGGCCCACGCTGGAAAATGCAGTGGAGCCAGACCCGCCGGTCAACGTCGCACCGAATGGCTTGGTGACGTTGTTGGCGGTGACGGTAAGGGCTTTTGCAACAACGGAATTGCCGCTGGTTGCCGTGGCGATGTTGACGGTGGTGGCACCGGTGCTGGTGAGGGTGATGTTCTGGGAATCATAAACGCCCGAGACTGGTGCGGAGCCGGAGAGCCGAATGGAAAGGGTGCCGCTCGCGTTGCCGCTGCTCTGGGTGAAGATAGCGGTCGGGGCAAAGGTTGTGCCGTCGTTGGAAACCTCGAAGCCGGTCGGGGCTGTTGCCACCAGATTCGCTGTGAGTCCGCTGCCGGAGATCGCGAATGTCTGAGCAGTGGAAGCGCTGCCGTAGGTCGTGGTGAACGCGGTTGCGGTCGCTGCTCCGGTGATGGTGGGCGTGCTGATGGCGGTGACCGTGAAATTGTCCACCCCGGTCATGGCATCAGAGCTCGCATCGTCAGTCTCCTTGAAGCGGATGTAGAGATACTCGTTGTTTCCCCAATTCAAGCCGCTCAGGGTCTGCGTGATTGCCGCTCCGCCGATCCTGAACATCGGGGAAATCGCTGCCTGGGTGCCAGGTGCTCCCGTTCCAGTTGAGGGCGTGGAGAAGCCGGTGCCGCTGGTCCATGTGCCGGCTGAGTCATGAAATGTGCCATTGGCGGTGGAAGAGCCGGCGACCACGTTCGTCGCGCTGACACGATAGGACATCGGGCAGGGGTTGACGGTGGTTGCCGGGTTCCGACTGATCATCGGATCGTAGGAAAATGTCAGCGAGTTGATCGTCGCTCCACTGGTGTTCTTCAAAACCGTGCCGTAGTACCAGACGGCTGCGTTCGAACCTTCAGCGCCCAGCGCACGGTTGGGTGTCGATTGGCCGTCGAACATGCCGTAGAACGCCCCGGTCGAGCTGCTGCCGGCATCGCGTCCCCATCGAGGGGTTCCGGTGCCGCTCTGGAAGTAGAGATACCAACCATCCACCGTGCCGCCGCCATTCATGGAGGAGACCTCATTCATGGTCGTGCCGGCAATCGTCGTAACGGCAAGTGTCGAGGCGGTGAGGCTTTGAAAGTCCTGGGTGTAGCCGGATCCGGAAAATGGCACCGGAGCCGCATGGGCGCTTGTGGCGAACCCAAGGAGAGTGGTTGCCAGCGACGAAAGCATCCTGTCGTTGCCGCTGAGGAAGCGTCGCAGCCGGGACGTGGAGGGTCTTGTGATCCGCGCGCCGTCTGGCCTTTGAAGGGGGGAAATCTCGGTCATGGTGAGTTGAATCATTTCGAACGGTCGAAGGTATTGATGCGGTCGAAACAATCGCCAACTCCGGCACTGTGACACCTTGGACACTTCGCGTTCTCGACCTGAAGGCCCTCATCCCGCCCAAGGGCCATTGATTCCGTCAGCCCGGGTTGCAGCGAACGTGGTGAAGAAACCGTCACATGCGGCGAGCGGCGGGAAAGTTGGTTGTTGCCCTGAATGGTCCCCGATCACAGCCGGGCGTGGTCTTTACATTTTCGATTTGCTCAATAAGCTCCCGCCCGGCGGGCTAAACTCCGTCCCCAGAAACGCTTCCGATGATTTCCACCCGTCTTGATCCTTCCACAGCCTCAGCCGTCCCGGTCGTTGCCGGACTGCCAGCAATTCAAGTCCGCGATCTGGACTTCTGCTATGGCTCGAACCGGGTGCTGAAGGATGTCACACTCGACGTGCCGAGCCATGAGGTCGTGGCATTCATCGGACCTTCGGGTTGTGGGAAAACGACCCTGCTGCGCTGCTTCAACCGGATGAGCGACCTCGTGCCGGATGCGCGGGTGACGAAGGGGGAAATCATCATCGAGGGCGCAAACATCGCCGACCGCTCGATCGACCCGGTCCAACTCCGCCGCCATGTCGGAATGGTGTTCCAGAAGTCGAATCCCTTTCCTCGCAGCATCTATGAAAACGTCGCCTACGGGCCTCGGACCCTCGGCGAAAAGCGGGCTTCGGTACTCGATGAGGTGGTGGAGCGTTCTTTGCGCCGCGCCGCGCTCTGGGACGAGGTGAAGGACCGCCTGCATGACATGGCCACCGGACTTTCCGGCGGTCAGCAGCAGCGGCTCTGCATCGCCCGGACGATGGCGGTGGACCCGGAAATCATTCTCATGGACGAGCCCTGCTCGGCGCTCGATCCGATTGCGACCGCCTACGTCGAGGACCTGATCCTTGAATTGAGGGAGCACTACACCATCGTCATCGTCACCCACAACATGCAGCAGGCGAGTCGCGTTTCGGACCGCACGGCGTTCTTTTATCTCGGCGAGCTTGTGGAATATTCCGGCACCCGACAGATGTTTGAAAACCCCTCGAACAAGCGTACCGAAGATTACCTCACGGGCCGATTCGGCTGACCCTTTCTCTCATGCAACACCACATTCTCAAGGACTTCGATCAAGCCATGAACACCCTCCGCGGCGAGGTGCTCACGATGGCGGGCCTGGCGCGGGTGAATCTTGAACGCGCGATGCAGGCTTTGTTCGATCGCAATCTGGAACTCGCCAACGCGGTGATCGCCGACGACAACGAGGTCGATGAGCTGGAACGAAGGGTCGATCAGCTCGGCATGGATGTGTTGGTCCGTTTCCATCCGGTGGCCAGCGATCTGCGGCTGGTGGTCACGGCGATGAAGATCTCGATGAACCTCGAGCGCATTTCAGACCACGCGGTGAATATCGCCAAGCGCGCCCGCAAGCTCTGCGCGGCTCCGGTTCTCCCGGATGTGAACCTGCTGGAGCCACTCTATACGCTGGCCGATCATTTGCTGCGCGATGCGATCTCCGCTTTCAGTGATCGCAATGCCGTGCTTGGAGAATCCCTTCACGCCCGCGACAAGGAGCTTGATCGACTGCATCGTGACGCCACGGCGACCTTTGGTTCCCGCATCGAGGAATCCGGCCGCAGCGAGGAATATCTGCACCTCATTCTCATCGTCCGCTCGCTTGAACGGGTGGGGGATATGGCCAGCAACATCGGCGAAAATGCGGTCTTTCTCGATGTGGCGAAGGACATCCGCCATGACCCGGCCCGCAAGACGCAACAGCCCGGAAACTGATCAGGCGGAGAGCCGGATCGCGCCCGAGTCCGGGTCGATGAAGTGCGCCCAGCTCACGTCGCCGAGCCCGTTTTCGCGGATGCCGAAGAGTGGCTTCCACCGCGGGGCCACCGGCTTGTGCAGCGGGTGCATGTCCGCCTCCTGGGGCAGCTTGTTCGCCTTGCGGGTGTTGCAGCGGACGCAGGAGGTGACGATGTTTTCCCAGGTCGTGCGGCCGCCCTTTTGACGGGGAATGACGTGGTCGAGATTGAGCTGAGGCTCCGGCAGGGCCTTCGCGCAGTATTGGCAGGTGAATTGGTCGCGCAGGAAGACATTGCGGCGGGTGAACTTCACCTCCAGCCGCGGGATCTTGTCGTAAAGCCCCAAGACCAGGATGCTCGGCACCCGCACGGCGAGCCGGACGGTGTGGATGAAATCTCCCTCGTTCGAGCAGGTCGAATAGTCCACCCAGGAGCCCAGATCATGGGTCTGGAACTGATTCTCGCCATCGGTCTGGACGACGCGGGCGTGACCGACACAGAGGAGATGAAGGGCCCGTCTGACGCTGCACGTCTGAACCGGCTGCCAATACCGGTTGAGAACGAGAACGGGTTGATCGAGGACAGTATTCATACTCCTTTCCCAACAATCGCCCGGAAGCTAACAAAGTCCGGTGACTCGGCAACCTAAAAGGTGGGGTGGAAAATGACGAATGACGAATTCCGAATGACGATTTCAGACGTGCTTCCAACGATTTCTTCGTCATTCGGGCTTCGTCATTCGTCATTCCCCTGAATCTTCCGCTTGCCCTCCGCCCCGCAGCTTCCCAACATGCGGCCCGCAACGGCGGCTTGGCGGAATTGGTAGACGCGCTCGACTCAAAATCGAGTTCTAACGAGTGTGGGTTCGAGTCCCACAGCCGCTACGTTTGCGACTTCCGGATTGGCCGGAGTCGGTTCGGCCTCGTCCGTAGCCTGATCGCCTGACGCATGTCCGCCCCACGCACCATCGGAATCATCGCCGGAAACGGAGTCTATCCGAGCACCTTCGTGGAGGCCGCCCGGCGGAAATCTCCCGGAGTGAAGCTCGTCGTCGCGGCGTTTGAAAACGAGACGGAACCCGAGCTGAAGGACTCGGTCGATGGCTGGGAATGGATGCGTGTCGGCCAGCTCGGGAAGCTGATCAAGTTTTTCAAAAGCCAGGGCGCGACGGAATCCGTCATGGTCGGCCAGATCGCGCCGAAGAACCTCTTCGACCTTCGACCTGACCTCCGGACTCTGATGCTCCTCGCCCGGGTGAAGGAACGGAACGCCGAAACCCTTTTCGGGGCCATCGGCGACGAACTCGCCAAGGACGGCATCACCCTCCTGCCCGCCACCACCTTTCTCGAAGACCTCCTGCCCGGCCCCGGCCCGGTCTGCGGCCCGGCGATGAAGAAGCGGCAGCTGGAGGATGCCGCCTTCGGCTTTCGAATCGCCAAGGAAAGCAGCCGGCTCGACATCGGCCAGAGCGTCGTCGTCCGACACGGCACGGTCCTCGCGGTCGAGGCCTTCGAGGGCACGAACGCCTGCATCAAGCGCGGCGGCGAACTTGGGCGGGGAAAGGAGATCCTCCTCGCCAAGGTTTCAAAGCCGAACCAGGACTTCCGCTTCGATGTCCCGGTCGTGGGACCGCTGACGATCGAGACCTGTGTCGCAGCCGGTGTTCGGGCGATCGCGATTGAAGCGAATCGGACCCTTCTCCTCGACAAGCCGGAAGTCGAACGCCTCTGCACCGAGCACGGCGTAAGTATCCATGCGTTGGAATGAGCGTGGCAGCGGATTCCATCCGCCATACCGAATGTGCCGTGAGACGGGTTTCAATTCGTTCAGGACACCCAGTCGAGTTTCTGCCGTGGCATCGCTACTCAAGTCTGAAGAGTCCATCGATCCAAAATCCTCGGAATCCTTTCGTGTTCTTGACATTCCGCTGGAATTGAGTGCCTATCGGGCGGCGCAATGGCACGCGAAAAAAAAATCACCACGACGCGAGTGACCCGGCTGGAAGCCCGGACGCGCGCGTATGGGGTTTTTACCCAGGTGGCCTTCCTTGTTTTCTGCCTCGCGATTGGCTTCGTCATCCTCGCTGCGGCCCTTCCCCAAGGGGAGAAGCTGGCTTTGCTGGAAACCAAGCTGAAAGCGGAGCAGTCGCGTGAGGCCGCAATCATTGCCGTCAAGGAGGACATCACGTCCGAGTTTCGTGCGATTCGCCAGGATCCAGCCTACCTGGAGATCCAGGGGCGCGACCGCCTCGACTACTACCGCGAGGGCGAAAAGGTCCTCCGCATCAAGCGGGCGAACTAAAAGAGTCGAAGGTCTTAAAGTCGAAGGTCTCAAGGTCCACTTAATTCCTGACTTTCGACCTTCAGACTTTTAGACCTTCA
>JANOBS010000157.1:0-3313 GCA_031411755.1 Luteolibacter sp.
AGGATGGCGAGCTTGATTGAGTGCTCGCGGACGAAGGTGTCGAGATCCGACTCGGGAAACACGGGAATGGAGACCACGCGGGTGCGGGCGGACTCCGGATTCGCATCGAAGGCGGCGACGACCTCAAAGCCCTCTTTCTGGAAACCCTGATAACGCAGCAGCGCGGAGCCGAGATTTCCCGCGCCGATGAGGACGACGGGCTGGAGTCGCTCGCGGCCGAGGGTTTCGCGGATGGTGGTGGCCAGCGCCTCGACCGGGTAGCCGAGCCCACGGGTGCCGAACTGGCCGAAGTAGGCGAGGTCTTTCCTGAGCTGCGAAGGCTTCACGCCTGCCGCCCGGGCGAGGGCGTCCGAGCTGACGGTTTCGACATCATTCTCCTTCAACCGCTGGAGGCAGCGGTAGTAGATCGAAAGCCGGTAAATGGCCTTCTTCGGGATGTCGATCTTGTCCACAGGGGGGAGGAGAAAGCGGAAAGTTGAAAGCGGAAATTGGGAAATTCCTCAGAGTTCCTCCGGCTTCTGGAGAAGCTCGGCCACTCGGTTGAGCAGGAGTCCGGCTCCGCCGCCGTCTACGACGCGGTGATCGAAAGTGAGGACGAGATCGGCCTCGGTGGCGGGGAGGAAGGCCTCGACCTGCTCGCTCCAAACCGGCTTTTTCACTCCGGCTCCAATGCCGAGGATGAGCGTCTCATTCGGCAGCGGGATCGGAGTGCCGGAGGTCAGGCCAAAGGTGCCGAAGTTCGTGACGGTGGCGATGCCGCCCTTGAGATCGGCATCGGTCAGACGGCGGCGGCGGGAGCGGTCGACGAGGTCGGCATACTCGACAACGAGGTCGCGCACCGGCTTCTGATCGACCTTTCTCACAACCGGCACCACCACTCCATCCTCGACCTGCACCGCCACACCGATGTCAAACGAGCGGGGATGCACGACCTTTTCCCCGATCAGGAAGCCGGCACTGGCAGGGTCCTCGGCAAGGGCACGGGCGAAGGCTCTCAACAAGTAAAGCGTCAGACCAGGCTTCGGATCGGCCGCGCGGCGGTGTTCGAGCACGCGGTCTAGCTTCACCGGCAAGCCAACGGTCGCCAGCGGACGCGTCCAGCTCCGGCGCATGGCATCGGCCACAGCCAGTCGCATCGGCGAGGCTTGGCTGCTCGGCCATGTGGCGATGTAATCAAGGAAACGTTCAAGGTCGCCTACCGTCACGCGACCACCGGCACCGGTGCCTGCGACGGCGGAAATGTCCGCTTCACGCAAACCAAGATCGTCCATCCTCGCGCGCATGCGGGGCGAGATGTAATGGGCACCCATGATTCCGGTGGGAACCGGAAGGCCTTTCACGCTGGGCACCACGGCGGGGGCCTCCTCGTAACTGTCGTCCTGCGATCCGAAATGAAGGTTCGCCTCGGCCTGCGGCGTACCCGGTGCGGGTCCGGCATTGCGCTTGGCCTCCAGCATCTCGACGGTCTCCACGCCTGTGCGGATGACCTCTTCCTCGGTCACCTCCAGCATCCCGAGCAGGGTGCCGACCGAGTAGGAAACGCCTTCCTGCGCGCGCAGATCGGACACGACGCCGTCACACAGCGTGGTCACTCCCATGACCGCTTTGTTGGTCTCCACTTCAATGATTTCCTGGTCGGTGCGCACGCGGTCACCCAGCGCGACATCGAGCCGGACGATAGTGGCCTCGGCGATGGATTCGCCAAGTTGAGGCATGAGGATCGGAACGGAGGGCATGGCGGGGAGGAAATTCTAAATTCGAAATCGGAAACTCGAAACCTGTTAGAAGGAAAGGAGCTGGCGGATGGCTTCGCAGATCGACTCGGGCGTCGGGCGATGCGCGGCCCAGAGTTTCGGATGATACGGCACCGGGGTGTCGCGGGCGTTGAGCCGCATCGGCGGGGCGTCGAGAAGGTGGAAGCCCTCGCTGGCGGTGCGGGCCACGACCTCCGCCGTGACGCCACCCCAGGGGAAGGCTTCGCCGACGGCGAGCAGGCGGCCGGTTCGCGCGACCGAGGCCAGCACTGTGTCCATGTCGAGCGGCTTCACCGAACGCAGATCCACGACCTCGATTTCCCAGCCGTCCTCATGCAAGCGCTCGGCGGCGCGCACGGCTTCGTGGACCATCGCGGAATAGGCGACGACCGTGGCGTGTTTTCCGGGACGGACGATGCGGGCCTGACCGATCGGCAGATGGTCGTCGCTGATCGACTTCGCCTTCAGCCAGCGGTAGAGGAACTTGTGCTCACAATAGATCACGGGGTCCGCCATGTTCACGCCATCGATGAGCATGTGGTAGGCATCGGAAACGGTCGCAGGTGTCAGGACGATCAGGCCGGGATAATGGGCGTAGATCGACTCCATGCTCTGGCTGTGGAACGGCCCCGAGCCGGGCGTGCCTCCCGAGGGCAGGCGGACTGTTAGAGGAACCGGAACCCCCGTGCGGTAGAAGTGCGTGGCCGCTTGATTGACGATCTGGTTGAACGCGATCGACGAGAAATCCGCGAACTGCATTTCAATGATCGGCCGCATGCCTTCGATGGCGGCACCGACCGCGAGTCCGATCATGGCGTCTTCGGAAATCGGCGCGTCATACACACGGCCGGGAAACTCTTCCGCGAGACCTTTCGTCGCCTTGAACGCTCCTCCGAAGGTGGCGATGTCCTGGCCGTAGAGGAATACGCGCTCGTCCTCGCGCAGCAGCTTGGCCTGCGCTTCGCGGATCGCGTCGATGTAGGTGACACTCACTCGGGTTTGAAGAATTGGGTGGAAAGGGCGTTCCATTCCGCCGTGTAGGGATCGGGGATGGGTTCCTGCTGGGCCTGGGCCACGGCGCGCTGGACCTCCTCGGCGGTCTCATCCTGCCAGGCGAAAAGTTCATCGACCGTCGCGTAGCCCCCTTCCGCCATCTGGCGCAGGGCGACCTCAATGCAGTCGCGGCCATAGTGACCGGCTTTCAAAATGTCCGGCACATACGAGCCGTCGTCATGCTCGCCGTGACCGGAAAGGCGCAGCAGGTTGGCCACGATCATCTGCGGTCCGGCACCATTGCGGGCGCGTTGCACCGCTTCCCCGATGACCGAGGCGCAGGCGAGAAGATCCGTTCCATCGACCGAGTAGCCGGGGATGCCATAGCCGCGGGCGCGGTCGACGAGGTCATGGCAGGCAAATTGACGGTCGGTCGGCGTCGAGTAGGCGAACTGGTTGTTCGCGATCACGATCACCAGCGGCAGCTTTTCCATCGCCGCCAGATTCACGCCTTCGTGAAAGGCACCGGTCGAGGTCGCGCCATCGCCGACACAGGTCGCGCCCAC
>JANOBS010000158.1:0-4597 GCA_031411755.1 Luteolibacter sp.
CCCCGGGACGCCTGCTCGACCACTTGCGCCGCGGATCCTTCGATACGTCGGAAGTGAAGTTCGTGGTCCTCGATGAGGCCGACCGCATGCTCGACCTCGGTTTCCGTGAGGAAATGGAAGAGATGCTCGCCGCCCTGCCGAAGGAGCGGCAGACGATGTTCTTCTCCGCGACGATGAGCGCCGGCGTGAAGCGCCTCATCGATCACTTCGGTCGTGAGCCGCAGACGGTGAAGATCGACCAGAAATCGAAAACCGTTTCGACCATCGACCAGTCCTGCATCGAAGTGCGCGAGCGCTCGAAGGTGGAGGTTATTTCCCGCCTGCTCGACATCGATCCGCCGAAGCTCGCGATCATTTTCTGCAACACGAAGCGCGCCGTCGACGAGTGCACCGAGTCGCTTCTGGCGCGTGGTTACCCGGTCGACCGCCTGCATGGCGACATCACTCAGCAGATGCGCGAGCGCGTGCTGAAGCGTTTCCGCGAGGGGACGATCGAGGTGCTCGTCGCGACCGACGTCGCGGCCCGTGGCCTCGACGTTGAGAATGTCGAAGCGGTCTTCAACTACGACCTTCCGCAGGACCCCGAGGACTACGTCCACCGCATCGGCCGCACCGGTCGTGCCGGACGCAGCGGCAAGGCGATCAGCTTTGTCTTCGGACGTGAAATCCACCGCCTGGAGATGATCGAGCGCTACACGCGCCATCCGATTCGTCGCGAGCGCGTGCCGACGCAGGAACAGGTCGAAGGCAAGGTCGCCGACCAGCTTTTCGACAGCGTCAAGGAGCGTCTCACCAGCGAGAAGTTCACCTCGTATCAAGATCACGTCGACCGCCTTCTCGAACAAGGCTTCACGCCAACCGATATCGCCAGTGCTCTGTTCACCATGTTGCGCGAATCCAACGGCCGCGAGTTCGGCGAGATCATGGAGGACCGCGAGCCGGTTCAGCGTGAGCGTCGTCCAGGACCGCAGGCGCGTGATCGTGATCGCGATGGAGATCGTTCGGAACCCCGCGAGCCGCGTGGTCCCCGCCCACCGCGTGGCGATGATTCGAACATGGTGCCGCTGTTTCTTTCCCTTGGAAAAATGCATGGCGTCCGCGCCGGCGAGATTGTCGGCATGCTCTATGGGGAGTCCGGCATGCCGCAGGGCTCGATCGGCCAGATCCGTCTGTTCAACAAGCACAGCAGCGTCGACGTGAAGGCGGAATACGCGGACCGCCTCATCCAGGTGATCCGCAATGCCAAGCTGCGCGGTCGCGGGTTCGTTCTCGACTACGACCGTGGTCCGGGCAATCCTATGGGTCAGGACTGAGGAATTTCCGGCAGCAGGATTGCCGGAGGATTCATTGGATCGAAGCGGCCCGGTCGATTCTTGCGCGCCCATCGGATGACGATGGGCAGCATGAAAGCGATGACGATCAACTGCATGATCGAGAGCCAGCCGATGACGGTCCACATGACGACCAGCATGATCGCGAGCAGGACGAACATCAGCGCGAGCCCGATGAGCTGCGCCCAGTAGGAAATTGGGCTTTTCCCAGTGATGAAGAGGCATGCGGGATTCGCCGCCGCGGTGCGTTGGCAGATCGCGGTGACAAGATGGCGGTAGGAGCCGCTGCGGTCCTCGAATGAGGCGAGGCTGCAATAGTGCTCGTTCTGCAGGATGAGATTCCGACCATCCTGAAGCTGGAGAAAACAGCGGAATCTCCGGGTCTGGACGCGGGTGGGATCGTAACGCAGTGTGATGCGGTTCAACCACGTCAAAGGAATGACGCTGGCGGCAGAGTCACCGGACTCAATCAAAAGGTCATGGTCACGCAGTGTCCAGGTCACTTCCTTTTCGAGGATTGAGACGCGGACGCGGTGCGAGACATGCAGGGCCGGGGGCTGGCTCATCGTTGCAACAAGTGTGGACGGATTTCGGCGAGTCGTGAAGCCGGCAGATTTCACGCGGAAACATTCCTTTCGTGGACAGCCTCAAGTGCATGGTCCAACCTCCAACCATGTCAGCGCAGTCAATCGCAGTCGTGGGTGTTGGAAGGATGGGGGCGAACATGGCCCGCCGCCTGAAGGATACGGGTCACACGGTCAGCGCCGTGTATGACGTGCGTCGGGAATCCGCCACGGAGTTGGCGCATGAACTTGGATGCTCCGCTCCTGAAACCCTCAAGGAGGTCACCGCTTCGGCGGATGTGATCCTGACCGTGGTGACGGACAATGCGGCGATGCGTGGGATCTTCGCGTCGGAAGGTGACTCCCTCCTGATCGGAGCGGCTGGCAAGTTCTTCATCAATTGCGCGACGGTGAGTCCGTCAATTCATGTGGAGGTTTCGGCAGCCTGTGACGCGGTTGGGGCCTCGGCCCTGGAGGCATGCATGGCCTCGAGCATCACGCAGGCGCGCAATGGCACGCTGTATCTCATGGTTGGCGGGTCGGAGAATGTCTTCGTCTCGCTCGAGTCGCTCCTCAAGGACCTTTCCTCCTCACTGCGACTGGTCGGAGGAGTCGGCCAGGCGGCGAAGGTGAAGGCGCTGGTCAACATGGTGATGAACATCAATACCGCCGGACTTGCGGAAGGCCTCGGGCTTGGAGCCGCTCTGGGTCTTGATCTCCAGATGCTCAAGAGTGTGTTCTCACAGACCGGCGCGAATTCACGGGTGCTCGAAACCGATGGCGACGACATGATCGCGCGCGAACACGATTGCTATTTTTCCGCAGCGCACGCAGCAAAAGACAGCGGGATTGCAAACGAGCTTGCGGTGGAGGCCGGTGTTCCCGTTCCCTTGTCGCACGCCACCGAGCTGCAATACCGTCGATTGATCTCACTTGGTCTGGGAGAACTCGACAAATCCGGCATCGCTGAGCTTACCTTTCCGGGACGAACCGTTTGACCTCATGAATTTTCCTGAATTTAAGAATCGCGAAGGCGAAAAACTGGACACCGCCTTTCATGAAGGCAGCCGTGAAGGCGTGCTGCTGATCCTCGGTCATGGACTGACCGGCAACAAGGATCGGCCGTTGCTCGTCGAACTGGCCAAGGGCCTTTCCAAGCGCGGCTGGCCATGCCTTCGACTTTCCTTTGCCGGCAATGGCAACTCCGAAGGTCGCTTCGAGGATGTGACCATCACCAAAGGCACCGAAGATCTCCAGTCCGTGCTCGATGCGCTGCCAAGTGGGCTCCAGGTCGCCTATTGCGGCCACAGCATGGGCGGCGCGATCGGCACGCTGACGGCTGCAGCGGATGTTCGGATTCAGGTGCTGATTACGGTGTCCGGCATGGTTTACACGGCGAACTTCTGCGAGCGAGAGTTCGATGACCTCACTCCCGGTGAGGACGTCATGTGGGAGGATCCGAAGTGCCCGCTGACGCAGGCCTTCATCGACGATCTCACCGACATCGGCGACACGCTGGACGTTGCGCATGAGATCGATGTGCCCTGGTTGTTCATCCACGGCACCGACGATGACGTGGTACCGATCCTCGACAGCGAGGATGCTTTCGCGACGACAGACACGGTGAAGGAGATCATCGAAATCGATGGCGCGGATCACACCTTCGATGCGGAAAGCTATCCGCAGGTCATCGACGCGATCGACGCGTGGTTGAACGAGCACATGAGCTGATCTCTGCCCCAATGGGGCATGATGAGATAGCCCGGGGTGAAACCCCGGGACCGGATTGGAAATGGATTGAGCCCTGAAGGGGCGACAGGAGGTTGATAGGCTGTGCGCGATGGTTTCGCCTCATTGTGCCCATTCAGGGCACAAGAATAGTCGGTGCCTCAACCCAGGGCTGCGCGGTGCTTGCCCTGGGCTATTTCCTTTCGCCTCGTTGAGGCTGTTGGATCACCACGCTTTCGCGCCGTCCGCATCATACGGCAGCCAGAGCAAGGCGATCGACTCGACCTTGATGTCGGTCTTCGCGGGTTTCACGGAATCCGATTCAAGGGTGAGCGCGGCGGGATCGTAGCTGGCGGCGAGCTTGTCGCATTCCCCCTCCAGCTCGGCCTTGATGGCTTCGAGTTCCTGATTGAGGCCGTCGATCTTGCCCTGCACGACGTTCACGTCCTGATGCTGCTGGTAGGCGCTGGTGGCTTTTCCAAATGCTGAGGCTCCCCGCGTGATCGAGCCAAGTCCGGCCTTGCGGCCGAAGACCGCTCCGAGGATGCCTCCGAGGACTGAGACACCGGCATTGAGCTGGGCGGACTGCGATTGGGCCTTTTCCTTGGAAAGCTGACCTTCGGCGGTCTGCAATTTGGATTCGACGGCGGCGATCTTCTTCGCTGCGGCGTCCTTCAACTTGTCGAGGGCGGCATCGCGCGCTTCGCGGGCCTGAAGATTGAGGCGCTGGCGGAAGTCGGCTTCCAACTCGCCGATGTTCGACCATGCCTTGAGGGCGGGGCAGGAGAAGATGTCGGCGCGTTCGTTTCGATAGAGCCACTCGGCAAAGTCCTTCTCGACCTGCTTGTAGTTGGCCCCGTTCATCGCGAAGCCTGGCAACGGATCAAATCCGGCACTGGCGGCAGGTTCGCTGCCGAGAAGCTCCGGCTTGAGCGGCGGCGGAAGATTGGTGTCCCAGGTGATGCCTTCCGGGGT
>JANOBS010000159.1:0-9693 GCA_031411755.1 Luteolibacter sp.
CCACCGCATTTCCGGCACGCCGCGCGGCACCTTTTCCTGTGAGGCAGAGCGCGAGGCCGGCCGGCTTTATTCCGAGCTCAGCTACGGCTCGGAGCCGATCTTGTTGAAGCGGCCCTGGAGCGTGTCCAGGAAGGTGTGGAGGCCCATTTCAAAGGCGTCGCCTGCCGAGCCGTAGCTGAGCTCGGAATAAAGCCGGCCGGCCTCGCGCTCTGCCTCACAGGAAAAGGTGCCGCGCGGCGTGCCGGAAATGCGGTGGAGGCTCTGGTCCGCGCGGTTCATGCAGAAACGGACGGAGCGAGGAAAGTCGCGCGAGAAAACGAGGAACTTCACCACGTTTTCCGGCGTGATCTCGCCCTGATACTCGGCGCGGAAGGCCCCCATCGCGCCGCAGGATCGAAGGATGGCGCTCCAGTGAAGAACACCAGGCGCACCGGTCTCGCCGCCATCAGCGCCGGCGGGCAGGTAGTTCGCGATGTCGAGGAAACGCGTGGTTTTGTCGGCGCGTTCGAGGTAGCGGCCGAGGTCCATGAACTCCCAAGCTTCATTGCGCGTGGTGGTCGACGAGGCGATGCCGTGAAACGTGAGTGCGGCCCGACGGATCGAGGCGTAGAGTTTCCCGGGATCGGACTCGGCCATCGCCTTCATGTCGCCGCCGTTGAGAGAGAGATAGAGCGAGTTCAGCTCCTCCCACAGCTCGTCGGAAAGCTGATCGCGCACCGTGCGGGCACTTTCCCGGGCCTGGAAAATCGAGGAGACGATGCTGTTCGGGTTGCGCTTGTCGTCGGTGAGGAAATGGATGACTTCGGCACTGCCCGAGGTTTCGTAAAGCGTGCCGAACAGTTCCTCATCGCCCGTGGAGAGGACGATGGGTTTCCAGAACGCGCTGAGGCGTTCGCTGTCGAGGCTTTCGAAATCGAGCAGGAGGTGACGGTTGACGTCGATGAGGCGCGCGAGGTTATCGGCGCGTTCGACGTAGCGAACCATCCAGTAGAGGGTGTTGGCGACGCGGGAGAGCATGGATTTCAGTGGCGGAGAACCCAGGTGTCTTTGCTGCCTCCGCCTTGCGACGAATTGACGACAAGCGAGTCTTTGGTCAAGGCGACTCGTGTGAGCCCGCCGGGGACGATCTTGATGTCGCGTCCGTAGATGATGTAGGGCCGGAGGTCGATGTGGCGGCCTTCCATCGTGCCGTCGCACCAGGTCGGCGAGCGGGAAAGGGAAACGACCGGCTGCGCGATGTAGTTGCGCGGGTCGGCGATGATCAGCTCACGGAATTTTTCGATCTCAGCCTTGGAGGCGGAGGGCCCCATCAGCATCCCGTAGCCGCCGGACTCGTTTGCGGCCTTCACCACGAGTTCAGGAAGATGCTCGAGGATGTATTTCCGGTCGTCGTCCTCCGAGGCCAGGTAAGTCGGGACGTTTGGCAGGATCGGCTCCTGACCGAGGTAGTATTCGATGATTTTCGGAACGAAGTAGTAGATGACCTTGTCGTCCGCCACTCCGGTGCCGACGGCGTTGGCGAGCGCCACGTTTCCGGCACGGTAGGCGTTCATCAGCCCCGGCACGCCAAGCACCGAGTCTTTTCGGAAAACGGTGGGGTCGAGGAAGTCGTCGTCGATCCGGCGGTAAATCACATCGACCCTAACAAGTCCGGTGGTGGTGCGCATGAAGACCACGTTGTCGACCACCACGAGGTCGCGGCCTTCCACGATCTCGATGCCCATTTCGCGAGCCAGGTAGCAGTGCTCGAAGTAGGCGCTATTGTGGCAGCCCGGAGTCAAAAGCACGCAGACCGGATCATCGCTCGGGCGTGGCGAGATGTAGTGGAGCATGTCCAACAGATCCCGCGGGTAGGAATCGACCGACCTCACGCCAAGGGTATCGAAGAGCCCCGGAAATGCCCGCTTCAATGCGTTGCGGTTTTCCAACAGATAGGAGGCCCCGGATGGACAGCGGCCGTTGTCCTCAAGAACGTAGTAGGTGCCATCGTGGCCGCGGACGAGGTCGCTGCCGCAGATGTGGATGTAGATGTCCTTCGGCACATTGATCCCTCGAAACTCCGGACGGTAGTGCTTCGCGTTCTCGATGTAGTGGCGCGGGATGATGCCGTCCTTGAGGATGTGCTGCTCGTGGTAGATGTCGTGCAGGAAGAGGTTCAGCGCCATCAAGCGCTGGGACAGCCCGGCTTCCAGAAGCTCCCACTCATGGGCCGGGATGACGCGCGGCACCGGATCGAAGGGGAAGATGCGCTCGGTGCCCTGGTTGTCGTGATAGACGTTGAAGGTGATCCCCTGACGGAGGAAGTAGAGCTCGCAGGTCGCTTTTCGCGCGAGGAAATCCTTTTCGCTTAGTCCGTTGAAACGGTGGAAGAGCGGATCGCAGTAGTCCCGGACCTTGCCCGGCTCCGCAAACATCTCGTCGTAGAATTTTCCTGGTTCGTATCCCTCAAACATTTCCATGGGTTCCACCGCCCATTAGCAGCAGGCGGGCCAAGTTTGAACAAGGGCGATTCCACCGGGGCGGTAAATGAGCCTGCATCCCTTCATTTCACTTTGGAACTTCAGACTTGCTACATCGATCCACTTCCCGCTTCCTCCTAACGTTCGCTCCGGCGGATGAGGATCTAATAACCCTCCAACACTAGGCGGTCGGCATCGACCGCAAAACGATGCCGCCAAACCGACCAAACGGCCGGGGAGGCGGTGGCGTATGTCCAGGCCACCTCTTCGGGGATGGCTAAAGGCCATCGCAGTCGTCCTAGTGCGGCTTATTAGCTCCCCGTCCACCAGGAAGGACCATTTTCAACTCCACCTTCCTGATGAAACCAATCTCATTCGTGTTTCTAGCTGTCAGTGCCATGACAGCCCTCCTCCACGCCGAGGAGCCTGCCCCCGGATATCCTCCCGCTGAGGCTGACACCTACGTCCCCGGCACCCTCGAAGTCCGGCCCTTCGTCCCGCCCGCCCCCGTCGAGCCCAAGCTCCCCCTCACCGATGCCGAAGCCACCTTCGTCCTTCGCGACGAAAAAGGCGAAACCACCACCCTCCAGCGCGGCCAAGCCTCCATGGCCCCTGACCTTCCAGAGCCCCCGCCAGCTCCCGAAAACCCGCCAATCCTCTCCTGGCGTCCTCTTCCAAAAGTCGTCACCATCAGCATAGGCGGCACCATCTACGACCAGCGCGTCAGCCTCGTCCACTGGCAACACCCCGTCACCAAGACCCCCTACGAAGCCGTCCTCGGCTTCGACCTCAGCCTCCTTTCGCCCATCAGCCGCTTCATCCGCGAAGGCGTCCCCCATCACGCCACCCTCCTCTTCTCCCAAACCACCAGCACCGGCCCCATCGCCCAACGCCTCGCCGCCCGCGGACGCCCCATTCAAGTCCCCGAAATCGCCCCCGACGCCTACCGTCTCACCAAAGGCGACCCCGCCGACCCCGCAGGCCTCGCCCCCTTGATTGCCCTGCGCGATCTCTACCTCGCTGAAAAACCCCGTCTCCAAAAACTCCGCACCGACCTCGCCGAGCACCGCGCCGACGCCCAAGCCTGGGCCGAAGCCCACCCACCCGTCAAAGAGCCCCCCGTCTTCTGGTTCAAGCCCCACCGCAACAGCCGCTACCTCACCGAACAAGACAAAGCCGACCAACAACAAGCCGCCGAACAGCGCGCCGAACAGGAAGGAGCCGAGCAGCCATGAAAAAGCCCTCTCTCTTGATCTTGTCTGGCCTCTGGATTCTGGCCTCTGGATTCTCAATAGCCCAAACTCAACCCCTCACCCAGGAAGAGCGAAACACCCAGCTCCACCTCCAAGCCCAACCCCATTTCCAACGCCTCCCCACCGGCGAGAAAATGTTCAGTTGGCTCGGTCAATCCGGCTTCAGCTACTTCATCCAGGCCAGCCCCGATCTCCTCGACTGGACTTGGGCACCCAACATCGAAGCCGGAATCGATGCCCCCATGTCCTACGAAGTCGATGGCCCCACCGCCTCCGGCTTCTTCCGCCTCATCCGCACCGACCAAACTGCCGCCGATCTCGACGCCGCCGACTTCGACGGAGACGGCTTTAGCAACGCGTTCGAACTCACCCCACGCCCCCGTCCCGGCGGCATCATCGGCTTTAGCGGCCTCAACCCCAACATCCAGACCAGTCCCCTCAAAAAGGACACCGATGCAGACGGCCTCGATGACAAATGGGAAGAAGAAAACGGCTTCGACCCCACCGACAACGGCAGCCGCTTCATCGACAACGGCCCCAACGGCGACCCCGACAACGACGGCGTCACCAATCTCAACGAACAGCGCCTAGGCACCCAGCCCAAAGGCAACGCAACCTCCACCGACTCCGACGAAGACGGCACCCTCGACTTCGAAGACGCAGTTCCCGGTGATAACCTCGTCAGTTGGAAACGCACCCCCGAAAGCAGCTACGCCCTCATCGAGATCGAGACGACTACCACCGATTCATCCGCCCAAGACCTCAACGACAAAGGCGAAGTCCTCTTCTCCGACGGCATCTGGGCAGGCGGCACATGGATTCCCAAAGCAACTCCAGAAATCACAGGCATCCTACCTGGCTCAGATGGCATCGGGTACAATGTTTCTTTCTCAGGTTGGGAATTCTTCAATAACGACCGGAAGCTCCTCCAAAAAGGCCGAGTCCATCCCACAGGCGGCGCTGGAGTCGACAGTTCTGCACCGAGTCCGGTATTTTGGAACGAAGGAACCTCCAGCCCCAGCCTCGTTTACGAAACCGCCAACCTCTGGGACACTCCCTACTGGTATGTCTCACCCTTAGGAGTCAGCACCGCTGGCTTCATGATCGTCCGCGCCAGCAATCCAGGCGGCACCATCCGCCTGGAACGCTTCGATCCATCAGGAGCACTCGCAGGAAGCATGGACGGCAGCGAAGGCTACCATCCCTCGAACGGAAACTGGGGCCACGCCGATATCACCGGCACCGGGTGGGTCTCCTCAAACCTCTCTCGCCCCGCCAGCAACGGCCAGCCCTCCGCCCACAAAGTCGGCCTTTGGGACGCTTCCAACACCCCCGTCACCCTCCCCACCCAAGCCGAAGGATGGGGCTACCCCGTCCACACCAAAGACCTCCCCAACGGCAAAGTCGTCCTCACCGCCGGAGCCTACAATGGCACCACCATCAATGGTCGCGTCTTCCTACCCAACCCTACCGGCCAATTCGAATACGCCACCAAACTCGCCGACAAGAACATCGAACTCTTCGCCGGAGACGGCAGCGCCCTCACCAGCGACAACAAACTCTGGCGCAACGGCGACCTAATCCCCATGGCCGACCTCTGCCCCCGCTACAAGGAACTCCTACAAGCCGGAAACACCATCCACCCCCTCCGCTCCAACGACAACGGCACCTACCTCGTCCAAGTCCAGTCTCCGACAGGAGCCGCCACCGCCGCGCTTTTGCTTCCAATCGAAGTCCGTGGATATGCAACCAAGGAAGTGGGTCCGTGCAGTGTGGGAGCTGTGAACGGACTAACAGTGAGCGAGAAGGAACGAGCACTCCAAGTGGATACGACGGATGACACCGGCTTCAAAACCGAGACAAAGAAAAAGCTCAAAATCGTCCAGTGGGGCGACAATTACATTTTCAATCCCAACAACAACAGCGCATTTGAACACACGAAATTCAAAGAAGATGTAGATGTCTTCAGGGTCCGCCTGCCGGATCTTCCGATTCCTGCGGGGAGCATTGAGCATCGTATCAAAATCACGACCTTGGATAAATCAGGGGCCATTCTCGATTCGGGCGCGGAAGTGGATCTGAACATCATCCGGACGAATCCCGCCGATCCCAACTCACCGATCAAATTCCACGAAACCGCCGCTCTGTCCCTCGTACCTGATGATGCGGATGACGATGACTTTGCGGTGGAGGGAAAACAGGACGGGGCGCTTGGAGACCGCACCTACCGTGCCGTGCTAGGTGGCAAAGTCAGGATCGAATGGCTCACCGCGCCAGGAAGCGGTGCAAAGCCCGTGATCGAGATGCCAGTGCCTGCCGAAAGAATTGTCACAATTCAAAGTTTTCTCCTAAAAGACACGACCACCGCAGCAACCGCCAACCTTTGGTTTTCACGTGCGAGGAAAATCTACTCCGCCGTCGCTGTGGATCTAATCTTTAGAGACCCGATTACCATCGACCCGCTGCCAACAGGGGTGAATCTCGACAATGGTTTCGATGTCCCAATTGAAAACGCTGCTTATTTGTCTGAAATGCAACCGGAAACTATAGCCCTGATGAAAGATCTCCGTTGTAAAGTTGACCCGGATGTCATTCCGGTATTCATTGTTAATGAATTGAACCCGGCTAACCAAGGCGTCACAAATATTCCATCTTTCATGGCTCCGGGTAGCGCGGGCTACGGAGGCGCGATTTTCATGAACTCCGGGCACTCGCAGCATTCCGCTTTTTCGCACGAATTGGCCCACGTCCTTCTTGATGCCGGGCACGATCCATCCCCAGACGGTTTATGGGGAAGCACTTTCAGGGATCACGCTTACAGGACGAATATTTGGTTTGGGAAGCAGTCACCGCTTAATCCTTGGTGGGAAAGCGGAATAAAGGCTCACCGCCGTCTATACGACACCATGCGCTCCCGCATTTGGAAATCCCCCTATGCCAAACTTCCAACACCTTGAATAAAATGAAATCGAAATTCCTGACCCTCATTTTTGCAGCACTCTTCCTCAGTGACTGCGAAAAGAAAAGCACTGTGCTTCCAAGCAATTTTCCCATGATTGAGAAAACGGTAAAAGACACTACTTTGCCTGATTATATTCGTGGGAGCGCCGCCACATTCGATGAAGTTCTCTCCGAAAAGCAAGGAGTCACGAGATCAAGACTATCAGATGCACACTGGGAAATGGTGCAATTTCGTGACACAAAGACGATTGCCTCTTATGTAGAATTTCTCAAGTCTCTTGAGAAAAAGCTTCCTGAAAGACTTCCTGAAGTAGAAATATATGAAGCGATGAGTTCGAAGGCAGGAAAAGCAAAATTTATCGAGTATAACGTCGCCCAAATCGTGCTCATGATGAGTAACTCAATTCAAAACATTACTTTATACGATGATCGGAATTGTGATCTGGAAATAAAAGGGATCTTGAATAGACTAAATGAAAAATACAAATCTTCCGAAGCTGGCAAAATAGTGCTAGAGTTGCTCAATACGGTTCATTCACATGGACTAGAACAACGCATGCGCGGAACTAAGCCATGGGAGTTGCCGAGAAAACCTCCTGTTTATATTCCATCAAGTGAATAAGCTGAGAGGTGTCTGCCGATAAGTTCAATGGCGACACAATTTTCATGAACTCCGGGCATTCGCAGCATTCCGCTTTGTCGCACGAATTGGCCCACGTCCTTCTTGATGCTCGACATCAGCCTTCGCCCAAGGCCCTTTGGGGCAATGATTTCAAGGGCAAGAAGTGCTATGTATGGTGGGGAGATATTTCTCAATTAAACGGAGATTGGACGGATGCCGGCATCAGTGCCCATCGCCGCTTCCGCGACTCCATGCGTTCCCGCATCTGGAAATCCAAGTATGTCAATCCACCTAAACCCTGAACGCGATGAAAACAAAACTACTCTTCACCTTGCTCATCACTCTCTCCTTAGGCGGTTGTGATCGACAGAACGCCGTGGTTCCACCCGAACTCCAACTCATTCAGAAGACGTCAAAAGATGCCAACCAGTTTGATTTCGTCCGTGAAAGTGCCGGGCGGTTCTCCGACCTTCTTTCTGAAAAACCAGGCATCAGTCGACGTCAGATGTTCAGAGCGCATTGGCAAATGAACAGTGAACCGAACGAGGCGACGATTACAACCTATGTGGCGTTCCTCAAGGCCCTCGAAAAGAAAGTGCCCGACAACCTGCCCCCGTTGGAGGCTTATCTCGAGATGAAAAAGAAAGCGGAAGCATAAATCCAAAGGGACAGACAAGATGAAGAATTATGGTTGCAATTTAAAGGCGCCGTTAATAACAGCGATTTTGCATGTTGTATTTTACGTTATTGTGGTGTTATTGAGGCTAAATAGCGCCGAAAATATTGACCTGAATGATATATTCAAGACTCCAAGATTCCGTGCTGGAATTTGTTTTTACTCTGCAATTTACCTAATCTCCACGAGTCTTTCTGTTTGGTGTGCGATGCGTGCTTCCCGGGCGGCATTTAAGAGGAAATGGATTTCTGGAGCAATTTTTTTCGCTGTAGTTTCAATTTTTATAATGGCCTTAGTTGATCTAGTGATCACCGTTAATATTGATAAATTAAGATAAAGTCGGCCATCCATTGCGCCGATGAGGAGGCTCTCAAGTCCGTAGACCACAGCGTCGATGCCGAAGTAGTCGACTCAAACACTGTCCCCCCGCCAGCCGTGGCGGCTGGCAGGGAGGGGTGTTCTGTGGGGCGGTTTCTTAGAGTCCCAGCTTGGCGAGGAGGCTGGGATTTCCTCGTAGGGCTCCTTTGGCGACGCCTTTGAGTTCTTTCATGAACTCGCGGAGGGCATCGTAGGCGGCGTCGCGTTTGGCGGTGTCGCCGATGGCGCTGCCTTGGGCTTCGTCTTGTTCGGAGGCAGTGTCGGTGAAGGAGTCGAGCGCGGCGATGAGGGGGGCGAGGGTGGCGGCGGGGTAGCCGCGTTTGGTGAGCTTGGCGGCGTGGGGGGCTTTTCCGGCGGCGGTGTAGGAGGCGCGGGCGAGGGTGATGAAGCGGCCTGTGTCTTCAGGGACATCGCCGGTGAGGCTGAGGGCGAGGCGGTCTGCCTGGGTGGGGAAGCTGGCGCGGGCGATTTCCCGGAAGCGGGCGTAGTCGTCGCGAGAGATGACGATGGCGTCGGACTGTTTTTCGGTGGCGGTGGCTTGCTTGCCCATGCCGGCGGCGCGTCCTTGGTAGGCGGCGAGGAGGGAGTCGATGAGGGCCTGGGCGGTGGCGAAGTCAGCGGCATCGTAACCGCGGGCTTCGAGGAGGGGGCGGATTTCCGCATCGGTGCGGGCGGTGGTGACGAAGACATCGGCATCGGTGGCGTAGGCCTGGATGGCTTTGTCCTGGGGGCTGAGTTTGCGCGGTGGCTGGTCTGCCGGCGGGGTGGGGTCGGTGGGGTCTGGCATGGTAGTTGGTGGTTTGTTGTGGGTGTATCTCAGTGAGGTATGGAAATTGAATGTTCTCTTTTCCAAATCCGCATCATAACAGATAGGGCGAGGCGGCAGGTGTGAAGGAAAATCAGCAGGGGCGGGGGGCTGCTTTTGTGAGTTGGGAGGCTCCGTTTGGCAGTTCGGAGGCTCCGTTTGCCAGTTCGGGGGCTCCGTTTGCCAGTTCGGGGGCTCCGTTTGCGAGTTGGAGGGCTCCGTTTGCCAGTTGGAGGGCTCCGTTTGCCAGTTGGAGGGCTCCGTTTGCCACTTCGAGGGCTCCTTTTGCCAGTTCGAGGACTCCGTTTGGCATTTTGCGGGCTCCGTTTGGCAGTCCGAGGGCTCCGTTTGCGAGTTGGAGGGCTCCGTTTGCCAGTTTTAGGGCTCCGAAGCCCGAAATGCACAGCAAATCCCAAGATCGGCAGAGCATCCCTCCTTTCCGGTCGACCATGCTTCGCTTTGCCCATCAATGCCGAAGTTTTTCTTCGATCAAACCTTTCAGACTCTCCCCTTGAAAAGCGTGGGGCCGGAACCTATTT
>JANOBS010000160.1:0-1338 GCA_031411755.1 Luteolibacter sp.
CGGAGCCTGGGTCCTCACGCTCCCTGCGGCAGGTAGCGCAGCCTATTCCGCGATGTAAAGATCGCGGGTTGAGATCTCGACTATCTCAAGATCTTCCCCTTCCGGTCAAAGTCCGGAAATTACCTTCCCGGCCCGCCGCTCGTCACTCCAGCGATTTCAGTTCGATGTTCCGGAACCAGACCGGCTGGCCTTCTGCCTGGAGGGCGATATAGCCGTAATTGAGGAGCAGCGGGGCTCCGGCGTCCAGCAGATCGGTGGCGGGGGAAATGTGGTTCTTCGGGTCGAGCTGCGGGTGCTGGTAACGGAGGACCTCCACGCCGTTGACGCGATGGATGACCTCATCGCTGCCGTGGACCTCGACCTCGATCTTCACCCACTCCTCCGCCGGGAAGGTCGGCGAGGTGGACTCGATGATGTGCTGGGTAATGAGCTTCCCATCCATCTCGATGTTGGTACCGGGGCTGCACATGTTCGCCGTGGGGCGCTTGCCCTTTCCTTCGTCGGCGAGGAACTGGAACTCGATGCTGGAGGGAAAGCCCTGATCGAGGCGCATGCTCTGCGGCGACTGAGCATGGATCATGACACCGCTGTTGAGGTTCACGTAACTGGGGGCGTCCGCCATCATTTTCCCGGTGAAACGGTACTCCATTCGCAGGATGTAGCGGGAGTAGGCGATGTTGGTGAAAAGGTGGCCGTATTGCTTGTCGAACTTCTCATAGCCATCGTACGAGACCTTGAGGATGCCATCCTCGACGCTGAAGGTCTTGAAGGGATTCTCGCCGCAGACATGACCGTTCACCTTCGCGGTCCAGCCGGAGAGGTCCTTGCCGTTGAAGAGTTTCACCCAGGGATGCTCGACCGCCGGAACAGGCTCGGCGCGGGCGATGGAGGTGAGCAGGACGGACAGGAGCAGCGGACGGAGGGCGTTCATGGGTGTGGAGTGGAAATGAGGTTTCAATGCGAGCGGCTGCGGCGGACCACGGTCAGCACGCCACTGGGAGAGGCGGAAAGTTCAACAAGCTCCCAGCCATCGTCGATGCCACCCCAGCGGACGAGGAGCGTGCCTTTCGGGGAAAGCTCGACCGAGGGCGCATACATCGCGCCCTGGGTGTCGATCTCGTTGCGTAAAGTCAGGACCGGGCCGCCAGCGGAGACTTCGAGGCGGCTGGGTTCGCCGAAATTCAATTCATCGTAACCCGTGACCTCGACCACCTCGATCGTGTTGTCGTTTCCGAGGTCGAGCTGGTTGACGTAGCGGTATTTCACGTTCGCGGGCGAGCCGGACGTGGGAACCGAGCAGGAAGCGAGGGCCAGGAAAAGGACGGACAGGGAGACGCG